>LLZO01000345.1 GCA_001567545.1 Candidatus Tepidiaquacellales bacterium OLB5 | reverse complement strand
AGTCAGTAACTTTTTGCAAATTGTAAAAGCCGATTGGGTGCCGGTAAACAATGGCTTAACCCAGTTAAATGTAAATGCGCTCACTTCATATTCTTCGGGAGGAGTAAATTATGTATTTGCCGGAACACTTTGGGGAGCGGAAAGCGGAATATTTTTATCCACAAATAATGGAAATTCTTGGAATTTAGTTCTAAGCCTCAATACGGATGTCTGGTCATTGGCTAACACACAAAGCGGCGGAGTAAATTATATTTATGCAGGATGCGCTAACAGCTTCTACCGTTCAACTAATAACGGTTTAAATTGGGTAAACCTTATATTGCCAAACGGAAGCCATTGGTATTATGCAGTAGCAGCGAATGGAAACTATGTATTTGCCGGGTGTAAATGGTGGAGCAATGATCCGGGAGGCATTTATAAATCAACAAATTTTGGAGCTAACTGGGTGCTTACATCATTTCCAACTTTTGCATACAATGATGTATATGGACTTGAAATCAATGGAAATAATTTATATGCCGGTTCATGGAGCGGAACGTACGTATCTACTAATTTAGGAAGTAATTGGATTTTTTCCGGCAGTGGTACATCTGCAAGATCTTTTTCTGTAATCAATAATTATATCTTTGCAGGCGGTGGAGGAGGCGTTTTTGTATCAACAAACAATGGCATGAACTGGACACAAACTTCATTAAATAATTATACAATTTATTCACTAATAAGTTTTGATAATGTACTATTTGCAGCAGGAGCTGGTGTATGGGTTTCAACTGATAATGGTTCTAATTGGAATGCCAGAGTAGAAGGATTAGGCGGATTTGCAAGGTCTTTAAATATTTCAAATGGCTACATATTCACGGGTACCGATGGCAGCGGCGTATATCGCAGATCTTTAGGCGAACTGGTAGGGGTTAAACCAATTTCAGAGGAAGTACCAAGTGCATATAAATTAGAACAGAATTTTCCAAATCCTTTTAATTCAAGCACAAAAATAGGTTTTCATATTTCTAAAAGTGCTATTGTTTTAATTAAAATTTATGATATAAATGGAAAGGAAATCAGTTTAATTGTAAATGAATATTTAAATGCAGGGAAATATGAAATAGTTTATAATGCCGGTAATATTTCATCAGGTATCTATAATTACAGGTTAATTGCTGATGGTTTAACAATTGATACTAAAAAACTGGTTTTAATTAAATGAATTATTAATAACAATTTCCCCCCGTTGTTGGTGTTATCACCAACAACTTCATCTAATCTTCTAACTTGCTTCGTTCAGGTGTGTAACAAAATCCCAAACATTTTCATTTTTATAATACATTGCTGCTGTAGAATATTTATAATCTGTAATTTCCGTGCATAAATTCCACTTTCCTCTTATCGGGTTTTGATGAATGTAGTTTAATTTCTGCATAATTAACTCCATACTTGGTAATCTGGATGTTAGCGGATTTCTTTCCCAAAACTGATATTTCCTGTCTTTTGCCCCAACATAGAATAATTTTAATCTATCAGGGTCTTCTTTTGTCAGCTTAAACTTCATTTGCTGGGCAGTATATTTCAGGAAATCTCTTTGCAGGTCAACGTTGTTAATATCTTTAGCAATTTTCCAGATTATGTGAATATGATTAGGCATTATTACGAATGAATAAATTTTCAGCCTGTTATCAAATACAAGAAATCGCATGCTGGAAATTATGATATCTTTGTAAGAATCAGCTTTTAATAAATGTTTCCATTCAAGTATTGTAGCTGTGAAAAAGCTAATGTATTTCATTTATATGTTTTAAATATTAGTTGTTGGTCATAAGACCAACAACTGGGGTAACTGGTTTTATATGACTGGAATTTCTGGTTTTAAATGTATGCTGTTGGTCAAAAGACCAACAGCTGGGGTAAAAGGGCAGATTTACCCTCGTTGTTGGTGTTGCTTGTCCCTTCAGGATCACCAACAACAAACTTCATTTACGGATTTGTCATATCTTTCCACGACCTTATCTTCCATTTATCTGCTGTTGAGTTCCGCGCAAGAACCATATCTACAAAGCCGTAAAAATTTATTACATCATTTGGATTGAACGTAATGGTTAAATTAAAGCTGCGCTTAATATCAACCTCAAGGCTGTCGCCTTCTTCATAAACTATGTTGTTCCAAATCAGCCTCAGGTCCTGTGTATTGCTGAACAAACCGTCTGTTGTGCGCATATCAGTAGCCCTGTCCCATGAAACATCTACCCCCAGGTCATAATCAAAGTATGAAAAAACAAAATCCGGCGCAAGAGTGCCGCCGTAAATTGCTGTATCTCGGAATGTATATGCATATTTAAAATTCTGGAATACGCCTTCGGTTGTCATCTGGTCTGATATGATATTTTCGTTTGATAGGGTATTATCTATAGCGGGTGAAAACGGGTTAAAGCAGCTGCTTATCATTACAGCTGATACAGCAATAACTGCTAATGCAATTGGTCTGTATAATTTTGCTGTTTTCAATAGCTGAAGTTTGCTTTGAATTCGCTCCAGGTAAAATCAGTATCATTCATCCTGAAATCTTCCCATTTTCGTATATAAAAAAAAGCATTTTCATCCGATGCAATAATCATATTCAGCCTGCCCCTTGAAGACTTGGGAATGTTTATCCTGTTATGCTGAAACACAAAAATATAATCAGCCTGGTACCGGGCGGAATCAGTTGAAAGCTGTGTAAGCCTTTCATTATCCAGGAAAAGCACGGAAGATGAATTCCCGCCTTCCTGCTGGTTTATCAAGTTATCCAGATATTGTTTTTCTGAAGTTATATTCCACCCGCTGAATATCTGTTCATACTGCTGCTGTGATCTTGAATCAGGTACATAGCTGTAATTTGTAACTGAAAAGCACTTATTGTAATTTTCGGAATTTTTTTCCAGTATAGCGTAGCCAAGGTTATCGATAACAATATCAGCAGAAACAGGGGGGAAATAAGTTGAGCGGATAGTAACCGGTTCTTCCGGGTCGCGTGTATCAAATATCCCGCATCCCTGGTAAAATAAAACCAGTAAGATAAAATAAAGCAGGTATTTAAATTTAAGCTTCATTAAACAGGCATTCTCAATTATTAAAATTCTGAAAAATTAAGTTAAGATTTTTAAAGATTCCTGCTTTCGCAGGAATGACAAAGAATTTAGTAACAACTTAATTCAGGCGCTCTTTTGGGCTAAAATAATCAATCTTTCTGATTTATTAACTTCAAATTTCCTGCCGCTGTAGTCACCGAATATTCTTATTACCTTCAGCCCGTTTTTGGCAAATACTTTTTTAAAATCAGAAAGAGAATACAATTTTACCATTTCAGTATAGCTTTTTACAGCCGGAATTCTTCCTTTCGGGTTATTTTTTACAATGTAAATTGATTTATAAACTGAATTGTTCTTAATTTCTCTAACCTGCAAAATAACATTATGGTTTCTTGCTGAAATATCAGAAGTAACCAGGTTTTTCCTTATGAATTCTGCATTTAGGAAATCCAGGAAAAAATAACCTTCCGGTTTAAGGCTGCCTGATATACTTTTTATTACTTTAAAATTTTCTGAATCTTTTTCAAAATACCCGAAGCTGCTGAAAAGGTTAACTACCAGGTCAAATTCATTGCGGTGTAAAATATTCCGCATGTCCTTAATTTCAAATTTCAGCCTGTCTTTATACCGGCTGTATTCACCTTTAAGCTTATTTTTTGCCTGAGATATAAGATATTCAGAAAGATCAAGCCCCAGAACATTGTAGCCTTTTGCAGCAAAATATATGCTGTGCCTGCCGTTTCCGCAGGCAAGATCAAGTACACGGGAACCTATGGGAAGCTTAAGCTCACGGGTTATTAATCCCGCAATTTTTGCTGCATCTTTGGTATTCCGGTGTTCATAAAGCTCAAGATATTCCTTGGTCCCGAACCATTTTTTAAACCAGGTTTTATCCATTTAAATTTAAAGTATTATTCTTCCTTCAAGGGCTTTTGCAAGCGTAATTTCATCGGCATATTCCAGGTCAGTGCCAACGGGTATGCCCCGCGCTATGCGCGATATTTTAATGTTCAGCGGCTTGATCAGCTTGCTGAGATATGTAATTGTATATTCGCCTTCAACACTTGGATTAAGCGCTAATATTACTTCTTCAATATCGCCGCCAAGCCGCATCAGAAGCTCTTTCACTTTAATATCCTCAGGTCCAATGCCGTCCAGCGGTGAAATTATGCCGTGAAGTACATGGTATTTGCCGCGGAACTCATTGGTTTTTTCGATTGCAAAAACATCCCCTGGTTCTTCCACTATGCAAATAGTTGATTCACTTCTTTTGGGCGAGCCGCAGATAGAGCAGGGGTCTTCTTCGGTGATATTGCAGCATACGCTGCATAGCTTGATTTTTTCTTTCAGCTGAAGCAGTGCATCAGAAAGATTCTGAACTTCCTCGGCGGGTGCTTTGGCTAAATACATAGCAATCCTGACGGCTGTTTTTCTGCCGATGCTCGGCAGCTTAGAAAGCTCTTCAGCTACTTTTTCAAGTGTTTCTGATGTTTGCATTTTTTACAGCCCCGGGAGGTTTAAGCCGGGAATATTTGGCAGCATTCCTGATGTTGCTTTCTGCATTTCTTCCTGCGCCATTTTCTGCGCGGAATCAACCGCCTTGTTAACTGCCGCAACTATCAGGTCTTCAAGCATATCGGGGTCATCGGGAGTTATAACTTCTTTCTCAATTTCAATTTTTGTTATCTGAAGCTTGCCGTTTGCGGTAACTTTCACCATACCGCCGCCTGATTCTTCGGTTACAAACTTGTTTTCAAGCTCATTCTGCACTTCCTGCATTTTTTCCTGCATTTTCTGGACCTGCTCCAGCATGCCCTTCATCGGGTTCAGTTTCATGTATTATTGCTCCTGGTATCTGTGATTAAATTATGGCAAATATACTTATTCGAAGTATAAGTTTAAATGTAGGCAAAAATGTTACCGGCTGAAAGGAATTATAAAGGTACTTTCAGGATCCTGTCTGTAATATCGCGGTTTATGGAAAGAATTACTTTCCGGCCGTTATAATCGAATACCGAGGCATTTATTTCCATCAGCATTTCCGTCATATCTTTTTTATACTGCACGCTCTGGAAATTATGGTAATATCCTTTTTCCAGTGTATACTTAAGGTTTTCTTCGCCCTGCTGCGGATTTTTTGACAATGTTTTAAGATGAAGTCCTTTAAATTCTTCTTTGGTAAAGCCATACAGGTCACATGCCCTGCGGTTTACATCAATAACACTTTCATCCTCGGGTGAAAAAATAATTATTGCATCATGAGCCTGTTCAAACAGCCTGCGGTAAAGGTCAACAGAGCTTTTCAGGTTTATTTCAAGCTTTTCAAGCTCATTAACTTTCGAATACAGCTTCTGGTTTATCTGTGAAATCTCAGCAGTCCGTTCTTTTATTATCTGTTCCAGCTCTTCCCTGGAAATTTCCTGGTTTTCCAGTGCAAAGGTCTGTGATGCCTTTTTCATAAGTGTTGCAAAAACTACTATAAACAGAATTATGCTAACTGCAACACCAGCAAGAAATGTATAAAACGTGAACTGCATACTTCCTTCAGCTTTGTCTTTATTCCTTTCCAGGTTTTTCAGTTCTTCTTTTTTCATCCTGTTCAGCAGGCTGCGGATATCTATCGAAACTATTTTGCCCTTATCAAAAATATTTTTATGATATTTCTGGTTTGTGCCTTTTGTTTGCTGTATGGTTATTCCGTCTTTGAACAATGCAAATTTTTCATTTATCAGCGGCTTCAATGCTTCTGCATTGGCAAGCTGGTTCGGGTTATCCAGAGAATTTGCACGAAGCTGCCTGTACAGTGAATCGATAATAACTTTATTGTTTTCTATATCGCTTATATACTGCTTATCATCGGAAAGGAAATAACCTCTTCTTGCAGTTTCAGCTTCATTTATCAGAGCATAAATATTATCCATAAGGTCAGTTCTCTGGTATGTCAATGATATAAAATCATGGTCGCTTACCTGGTCGTTCAGGTTCATAAAATTTAAAAGTGAAACGGATATTAGAACTATTATTCCTATTACAAATATGAATGTTATGGATTGTTTATTTAAAATTGATTTGCTCATCCTATATGCTGAATAATGTTTCCGGATTTATTTTTATTTTTTCTTCTGCAAAATATGCTTCACCGTATTCCGTGCCAATCATAAAACCGTAGAACTTTGCCCGTGCTTCGATAAATTCAAAGAATTTTTTTGAACTAATGAATGTCTCCTTACCCTTAATATTTTTATTTCCTGAATAGAACTGGGAAGAATAACATTTTACAGCTTCAATTTTTTTCTTAAATGTATCTGAAATATCGAATATAATGTTCGGCTCAAATGAATAGCTTTGCATGTAATAAATATTCCTTTTAGCCCTGTATGCTTTTAAGCCGGGGGTCTTTATCTTTTCCAGTCCGGAATAAAATGCAGCATCTTTAACCAGGTAATGTGTATTAAAATGGTCAGGATGCCTGTCGTAATAATGCGGTAAAAATATTATTTCAGGCTGATATTTACGGATGGTTTTAATTATCTTCAGCCTGTTTGCCGGGGTATTTTCTATATTCCCGTCTTTTAGCCCAAGGTTTTCCCTGCAGTGTATTCCAAGTACACGGGAAGCTGAATCCGATTCCTTTTTCCTTAAATTCACCGAGCCGCGCGTGCCAAGCTCGCCTTTTGTAAGATCAATTATGCCTGTTTTTTTGCCGGATTTAACCAGCGAAGCAATTGTTCCGCCGCAGCATAGTTCTGCATCATCAGGATGAGCTGCAAAAAACAGCGCATCCAAACGGATATTTTTATTCAATAATTAAACCCCCTGACCCAAATTTAACAATTATATTTTATTACTAAAAGGTTATAATATTATGAAATTAGTGTATTTTTATGAAACGTTAATCTAATTAAATCTGTTAATTTGTAGTAAAATAGGTAAATTGTTTTTGTTTAAAAGTAATATTAAATTACAAAAATAATCTAAATAAGCAAAAAAAATGAAAAAGTTATTTATAGCTTTAATCTTATTTCCTGCAATTATATTTGCCCAAAACGGCCCGAAAATTGAAATTACCGGGGGCGAATCGATTAATACCGGCAGCCACAGAAGGGGACAGGAAGTTAAAGTTGATATTACTTTTAAAAATACCGGAGACCAGGACCTGCTTATTACATCAGTATCTACTTCTTGCGGCTGCTCCAGCGCTTTAACAAGCAATGAACCGGTTAAGCCGGGTGAAACCGGTTCCATAAAATTCACTTTCAACGGGCAGGGAATGGGCAGCGTTACAAAAGTTGTTATGATCACCACAAACGAGCCCGGAAATCCGACTCATAACGTTCAGATGACAATGAATATGGCTGACCCTGTAACTTTGAACCCCGGTTCAATTATAACCGAAGGCAAAGTTGGGGACGAGTTAAAACAGACTGCAACTGTATTAAACTCACTGGATAAAGAAATTGATATTACCGAAATAACATCTAACACACCGGTAATTAAAATTACATCTGATAAAATGGTACTGAAATCCGGTGAAGCGGCTGCTCTGGATATATCTATCAAGATATACGAAGAATCAGCAATTAATGCAGCGATAATTATAAAAACTACTGAAGGCGAATTCCAGATACCAGTACTGGTTGATGTAAAATCAAATTAGAATGAATAAAGCTTGAATAAAAAAGCCTTAATACATATAGTATATATTTTACTTATCACACTGCTTGCAGGGATATTTTTCAATATTTCAAATCCCAACAGGATTCAGTTTGTGGCAAATGAAAAAAGAGTTGATTTTTCTGCCAGCGATAGCCTGCTGAATGCGCTGAGAATTCAGGATTCACTGCAAAAAGCTGCAGATTCACTCCTTAAGCTTTCAGGTAGCAGGGAAGACTCCCTCAGGCTTGCGCTTGAAAAACATAAACAGGATTCCATACTTGCAGCAAATAAAACCGATTCACTGAAACGTATACAGGATTCAGTTAATGCTGCAAACCAGAAAAAAGAAGATTCAATTAAAAATGCGCAGAACCAGGTAACTGAAATTGTAAAGCCGGTTGATATTAAAATTGATTTTGCAAAGGCGCTGTTCGATAAAAAATACAGGTTCCTGGATGCGCGCGATGCTGCGGATTTTAATGCTGGGCATATTCAGGGCGCTATGAATATCCCATTCCACGAGATTGAAAAATATAAAGACAGGCTTAATGACCTGCCTAAAGACCAGGTTTATGTGACTTACTGCAGCGCTGCTTGTGATGTATCGATAGATATGGCGTATTATATGGCTAAAATGGGATTCAAAAAAGTTTATATATTCCACGGGGGATGGGATGAATGGAAAGCAGCCGGCTATCCTGCTAATTAAATTTTTTAATGAAAAAATTATTTGAAAATAAGTATATAACAATTGCTGCAAGAATTATTCTTGGAGCAGTATTCATGTATGCCAGCTTTGATAAAATGGCGCACCCCGAAGCTTTTGCAAATATAATTGATAATTATCATTTGCTGCCGTACCAGCTTGTTAACGGGCTTGCTATATTCCTTCCGTGGCTGGAGCTTATCACAGGCCTGCTTCTGATAACAGGAACATGGGTAAGGGCATCACTTATGATTTATACAGCTTTGCTCGTAGTTTTTATTATAGCCCTGTCACAGGCTTTGCTGCGCGGACTGGATATATCATGCGGCTGTTTCAGTGTTAACCCTTCTTCAACATCTGAAGTATGGCTGAGAATAATCGAAGATATTATTCTGCTTGCTGTCAGCATTTTAATGCTTAAATATTCACCTATTGATAAGAAAAATTTAACAGAAAATAATAATTTAATAAATCAAACAAATTAATTATGAACACAGGCAAAACAGGCAAGATCCTTTTTTTACTTTTCGGGCTTATACTGGTCGGAGCGTTTTCAGCATTTTTGGTAAATAAAAATATGCAGGACCCCAAAACTCATCCGCCGGTTATGACATTTAAGGAAGAGAAAGTTAACCTGGGCGATGTTCCGCAGGGTCCTGTGGTTAACGGCGAGTTTGAATTCACAAATACAGGCCAATCTGTTCTGATAATCAAGAAAATATCGGCAGCATGCGGCTGCACAGGTTTGGTTGCTGATGAAAAGAAAGAATATCAGCCCGGTGAATCAGGTAAGTTGAAATTTACTTTTAATACCGAAGGCAGAAGCGGGGTAAATGAAAAATCAATTTCTATTGAAACAAACCATCCGACCCAGCCCAATAAAATGGTTACATTTACTGCCAATATTATAGTTCCTCAGCCGAACAAATAAAATGTTCACAGGTTATCTTCAGTTTAAACCAAAGCTTTTTGATGCTGAATATAATATTAATGCAGTAAACAGTTTAATCGGAAATAACCATCAAAAGTGTGATCTTCTGGTTATGCCCGAGCTTGCAAACTCGGGCTATTTATTTTCCAGCGCCCAGGAAGCATTCGATGCATCTGAAAAAATCCCTGATGGAAAATTCTGTACAAACTTATTTAACTTAGCAGAAAAATATAATACAAATATTGTATCGGGTATAAACGAAAGGGCAGGGGATAAGCTGTATAACTCTGCAGTTCTGGTAACTCCGGCAGGTGATTGTTTTGTTTACCGGAAAACCCACCTTTTCCTTGAGGAAAAATTATGGTTTACTCCCGGTGATACCGGGCTTAATGTGTTTGAAATTAACGGTGATTTTGGAAAAGTTAAGACAGGTATAATGATCTGTTTTGACTGGATTTTCCCCGAAGCTGCCAGAACACTTGCATTAAAAGGCGCCCAGGTTATAACACATCCGTCAAATCTTGTATTGCAGTACTGCCAGAAAGCTATGTTTTCCCGCGCTGTTGAAAACAGGGTATATACAATAACGGCAAACCGTACAGGAAGGGAAACTAACAGCGGCAAAGAATTATTTTTTACAGGAAGCAGCGTTATAGTTGACCCTAAAGGTAATTATTTAAGCTCAGCAGGTGAAAGTGATGAATTGATCTCTGTGGTGGAAATTGACCCCAGCCTTGCGCTGGATAAAAATGTTACAACAATGAACGATATCATTAAGGACAGAAGAACAGATCTGTACAATTTATAATATCAGTTCCTGCGCCAGTCTATATAACTGCCTTCTTTTATACCGAACTTATCCGAAAACCCTGCGTTAACTTCAACAACATAAACTGCCGGATTGAATGATGGCAGGCTTTTTTCTGAATACGGCGTTGTGTTCTTATGTATCTTTACTATCTGCTTTTTTGAATTTACGAACATTATATCAAGCGGCATTATAGTATTTTTCATGTAAAAGCTCTGGTATTCTTCAACGGGGAAAATGAAAAGCATTCCCTGGTCTTCCTGCATATTTTCCCTGTACATAAGACCAAGATGCCTAGTCTCATCAGTTTCAGCAATTTCCACATCTATCTTTTTAATAAGCTTTTTTGCCGAATCCTGGAAGTAAACTTCCCCCTGTTTTTTGAACTGTATCTTTGATGATTCTTTATTGTTCCCCGTATCAATTTTTATTTCATCCGGGTTTTTCTGGCAGCTGCCTGAAAATATTCCCAGTATAAAAAACGGGATTAATATAAGCTTTATTTTATTGGTTCTCATTTCTTTCAGATTTCAAGCCTGTTAATTTCATCTCTAAGCTCTGCCGCTCTTTCAAATTCAAGGTCCTTGGCGGCTTCAACCATCTGCTTGCGCAGCTGGTTTATGAGGTCACGGCGCTCTTCGGGATTGTTCCTTTCAAGTGCCGGATCAGTTAATATCGAAATACTTGTTTTGTGCTGGTCTTTTTTCTTCCTGCCGCGCCTTGCATCCTGTTTTGCCTTGCTGTCTGCAATTACTGTCGAGCTCATTATCTCTTCAAGGGTTTTAAGCACGGTTTTTGGATTAATATTATGCTTCTTATTGTACTCTTCCTGTATCTTTCGCCTTCTTGCCGTTTCCTTAATGACTTTATCCATTGAATGAGTGATCTTATCAGCATACAGGATCACAAGTCCGTTTACGTTCCTTGCCGTTCTGCCGGCTGTCTGCATAAGTGATTTTTCACTCCTCAAAAATCCTTCTTTATCGGCATCAATAATTGCAACCAGCGAAACTTCCGGAAGGTCAAGCCCCTCCCTGAGCAGGTTAACACCTACCAGTACATCAAAATTCCCGAGCCTCAGGTCACGCAGAATATCAACTCTGTCCAGTGCATCAATTTCTGAATGCATATACCTTACTTTAACGCCTATTCCAAGCAGGTAATCAGTCAGGTCTTCGCTCATTCTTTTGGTCAGAGTGGTAACAAGCACTCTTTCGTTTTTCTTAGCACGTTCGCGTATCTCATGAATAAGGTCGTCTATCTGTGTTTTTGTGGGGCGCACCTCAATTGCAGGATCAAGCAGCCCTGTTGGGCGGATAACCTGCTCAACATAAACGCCGCCTGATTTTTCCAGCTCATAATCTCCCGGTGTTGCGCTTACATATATAACCTGTTTCTGCATTTGTTCCCATTCGGCAAACTTCATCGGCCTGTTATCAAGGGCAGATGGCAGCCTGAAACCGTAATCTATCAGCGTCTGCTTTCTCATTCTGTCGCCGTTATACATACCGTTTACCTGCGGTACCGATGTATGCGATTCATCGACAATCAAAAGATAATCTTCAGGAAAGTAATCAAACAGGCAGGAAGGCCTTGAACCGGGTTCACGCTGATCCATATACCTTGAATAATTTTCAATTCCTGCGCAGTAACCAACTTCCTGGATCATCTCCAGGTCAAAGTTAGTCCTCTGTTCCAGCCTCTGTGCTTCAATAAGCTTGCCTTCATTCTGAAGCTCTATTACTCTTTCATTCAGTTCCTTACGGATATCCAGAATTGCTTTTTCCTGCCTTTCAGGCGATGTTACAAAGTATTTTGCAGGATATATCGCTACTTTTTCATCCAGACCAATTATCTCGCCTGATTTCCTGTCAAAATACATTAAACCTTCAATTT
>LLZO01000344.1 GCA_001567545.1 Candidatus Tepidiaquacellales bacterium OLB5 | reverse complement strand
TTAAGCTGAAATCATATTCGCCTATCGGATACTCAACAAATTGGCTGCATTTAAAATCTGCGGAATTCCGCGTAAAAGCTATAGTATCTGCATCAGCTTCGCCGAGAGTATGCAGTATTTCGTATATATGCTGAGACTGTCCTATCTTATCCTGTGCAATCGAAGAAAATGCAATGTCTTCTTCAACCATTGGTCCCAAACCCGTCCATTCGCTGTTCCGGTGTCCTATTATCAGCTGGTCATCAGCTATTTTGTATAAAAATTCCTTAACAGCTTTTAGCTGTTCGTCGTTGTATTTCATTTTATTAAGCTGACTCCTTTTTCTTTCTTCTGTCTTCTTTGCGGTCTTTTATGCCGTGCTCCTGCTGGTATTTCCTTATCCTGTCCATACAGTAATAATCGCTGGCTTCGCGGTAGGTTTTTTCAGGAGTTGTTGCAAATATATCAATATCATCATAAGCAGTTGCAGTAACATCCTTTGTTTTAACAACCCAAAGGTTTGAAGTCTGTCTTCTTCTGGCATACTGCTCTTTTGCAAGTATTAATGCCATTTCAGGAGTTGCGGCGTGAACAATTCCGCAGTGAACATGCTGCTCACCGCGCTTTTTCTGGTGGAAAACCTCGTAAGTTTCCCATTGCTCAAGCTCTTCAAGTATTTTTTTCCCGTCATCATTTGCGGGAAGCTCTAGTCTGTTTATCCGCGGATCTATAGATTTCATTCATTTCTCCTTATGCTAATGGGATTGTATACTTAGTCTCTGCTTTTAGAAGCGCCCTTCGCACCCACGCGCCTTTTTCTTCAGCCCATCTTCTTACCTGCAGGCGCTCTTTGTTGCAGGGACCACCGCCGTTTATCACTCTTTTAAATTCCTCCCAGTCAGGCTCGGTATATTCCCACTTCCCGGTCTTTTCATTCTTCATTAATTTGGGGTCGGGTATTGTAAGACCAAGATCCCAGATCTTGGGAACGTATTCATCAAGGAAGCGCTCACGCATATCATCATTAGATGCCATTTTAACCTTCCAGCGCATCAGTATTTCAGTGTGGTCGCTTGCTTTATCCGGCGGTCCGTGGAAATGCATGATAGGCTGCCACCAGCGGTTAAGTGCATCCTGTACCATTTCGCGCTGCTGCGGTGTTCCCGTTGCAAGGAATACAACATTATCATGCCCGTATTTTAAATGGAATGATTCCTCGCTGCATATCCTTTCCAGCGCGCGGCAGTACGGACCGTAAGAGCCTTTTGAGTTTGTTACCTGGTTTATAATTGCTCCTGCATCTATCAGCCATGCAATTATTGCAGTATCAGCCCATGTCACAGCAGGGTAATTGAATACATTGGAATACTTTGATTTCCCGTTGATAAGATCATTTATCATATCCTCGCGGGTTTTGCCAAGTGTTTCAGCCGCGCTGTATAAAAGCTGCGCATGTCCCACTTCGTCCTGCACCTTTGCCATTAATGCAAGCTTGCGGCGGAAACCCGGAGCCCTTGTTATCCAGGTGCCTTCAGGCAAAGCGCCGATAATTTCACTGTGTGCATGCTGCTCTATCATGCGGATAAGCTGTTTGCGGTATGCTTTCGGCATCCAGTCCTTTGGCTCAATTTTATCGCCTGCAGCAATTCTGGCTTCAAACTCTGCAAGCTTTTGCGGGTCTTCGCCTTCAATAAGGCTCTTAGCCTTATCCGATAATTCTACGTATGCATTTCCGTACATAATTTATATCCTGAGCGCAGCGAAGGATCTCATTGCGCAGTATTTAGTTTATGAATATTATACTATTGTTTTTACTTTCAATCCTGTAGTTACAAACCTGAACAAATGTTCTGCAATTTCATCAGGTGTCATGCTGCCT
>LLZO01000343.1 GCA_001567545.1 Candidatus Tepidiaquacellales bacterium OLB5 | reverse complement strand
TCTGAAAGGGTTATCATAGAACGGCTTAATATTTTTCCTGTAATACTCCGGGTCAGCCTGCTGGTAATGCCTTGCAAGCTCATCAAAATACTGTCGGCTGTTTTGCCAGTATAATTCCAGGTCTTCTTTAGAGGGTCCGTTAGACATAATTTATTTTTCATAAATTTATTGATTTTTTTGGAATAAAAATATCTACAAAATCACCGTATTCACTAATTTATACCATAATTTTTCCTATTGACATATAAAATGAATTTATTATATTTGTAACAGATTAAGACAGGTTCTTTATACAATCAAAATTTTGCAGCAGGAGTTAGCTAGGTAAGGGTGGCTAACGTTTTTAGTACGAACGCTCCCAGTGTTCCGAAAAAACCTGCTGCGTTTTTTTTGCCCGAATTCCGGAAAACATGGAATTTTGTTCAAAAAGGGCAAAAAAAAAACCGGTTTCAGACCGGTTTTAACTGAGATTAATTAAAGCTATCCGTTTTCACCTAATTTTCTTTCAATCAAAGCTGCAGCATCACCAACTGTTACAATCCCATTTGCATCACCTTCCTCGTACATTAAATCAAAGCTGTCTTCAAGTTCAGTAACATAATCAACTACATCCTGTTTAGTTACAATTCCCAGACTATCCAGGGTTGTTGAATTGTTTATTGCACCGGGCGATGAACCTGTGTAAGCTGCTGTAAAATCTATTACCTGCTGATCAATTGAATTTGTCATTAATTTCCTCTCTACAGTAAATTTCATAAAAAAGAGCGAAACGATTTTCATAAATATAGTTAAAAATTTATGAAAAAAATCAGTTTCGCCCGTTAGATAGGGCAGCTGTAATTTCTGAATCAAATCATCTAATGATTTGTTTTTTCAAAATCAATAATATCTTCCAGCAGCCCGTTTGAATCACAAATTCTGAGCTCAGCATTTTTATTATTAAGCATGTTTTCGGCAAAATAAATCAGCATCAGCTTATATTTAGCCTTTTTAACTACCATATTGGAGCCTTCTTTACGTAAGACCCACCCGCTGCTTCCAAACTCAGGTTCAAGGTAATACCTTTGTTTTACTGAATAATCTGAACTCATTTTTAATTGCATATTATTACCGGCTTTTCAATTCAGAAAGTGCCATTAAATTTTTTATATAAAACTCCATTACAATAAACCCCCGCTCAAGATCAACAATTTTGATATACGAATATATAATAACTGTTTTTTAGATGTAAAAGAAAAATAAACGCTATTGTCGATTTGTGGGAATGCAATATTAGTGGATTTTTGGCTTTAAATGCAGTATTTTATGATAAATTGTCGAAAGTAAATGGATATTTCAGATTTAAAATTAATTTTATTGCTGCAAACCTTTAATAAAAAGGAATTTGAAAAGTTTGGTGAGTACATAAATTCACCTTATTTTAATAAAAGTTTGTTAATTAGAAAATTCTATGATCTATTGAAGAAAGATTTTCCCGGATTTAAGAAGTTAAGCAAAAAGGAAATTTTTAAAGTGATTTATCCTAATGAAGAATTTAAGGATAAAAAAATACGTGACCTGTTTTCAAAAATGAATGAATTTGCCCTGGATTTTATTGCATCAGAACAATTTAATACAAAAATACATACCAAAAACTCTTATATTTTAGAAAATCTGGTAAACAGAAAACTGCCCGTACATTTTAACAGTAAGTATAAGGAATCCATTAAGCAGTTAAATAATGAAAAGATTATTGATGAAGAATATATTTTTGCAGAATACAATTATTCAAGAGCAGAAAAACTGTTCAAAGCACTTTATGAACGAAAGTTTGGGGAGATAGTTCTTTCTGAACAGATAATTGAGGAATATAATATTTTTATTAATTATCTGGTTTATATGGTGCTGGTTTATGCCCTGCATCTTAATATACGAAGGTACAGCGGTGAATATAAATTTCATTTGCTGATTCTGGATAAAGTAATAGAATTTCTTGATAAACACCCCCGAGATAAATATCCGGTAATAGGTATCATTAAAAGGCTGCTAAGTATGCAGTCAGATATAGATAATTCGGTTGATGATAATGCAAAGCTTTATAATGAAGTAAGGGATCTGCTGGGAAAATATTCTGATACTATTCAAATACATAATAAAAGATACATTTATGTATTCCTTTTCAATTATACTAGAATAAAATCACTTGACGGCAACCCTTTCTATAAAAATGAGCATTACAAGATTTTAAAATACTCAATTGAAAATGACCTTTACCCAAAAGACGGAAATGTATTTTCTTTTAACTCGTATGTTACAGTAGCCGCAACAGCTTTAGTGCATAAAGATTTTGAGTGGGCAGAAAATTTTATCGAAAAATTTAAACATGAAGTTACGAAAGATCAGCGTGAAAACGCTTATATTTTATGTAAAGGGAACCTTAATTACAGAAAAGGTAATCTTGAAGAAGCTCTTAAATACCTTGGAAAAGTTGCTATTGATGATATTTATTTTCATTTAAGGGTACAGAATCTTCAGATAAAAATACATTACGAACTGGGAAATTTTGAACTTTGCAAAAGTATTATAGATTCATACCGTCACTTTCTCGGGAGCGTTAAAGATTTTCCGGAATTTTTAAAGGGGCGTTTTGTAAATTATGTTAACATTACAAGCAGACTTGTTAATATTCACCTGGGAGGTGATAAAAAAAATATATTTAACATTAAAAATGACCTGGACAATTTACCTGCAGAAAAAGTAGAGAGTATGACCTGGGTAAGAACACAATTAAATAAGCTGTTGTAATTACTATAATAAGATCTATAAATTATCCCATTCTTTTAATCTTGACTAATTTGTACAGATAAGTTATCTTACACCTTAAATTCATTAAAAAAATACAATTTTTAGCAATAATTTATGAGCACAGAGCTTTCTAATGTTGAAGAATTAGCCATTAAAGATTATAAATATGGTTTTGAAACTGAAATTGAAATGGAAACCCTTCCCAAAGGGCTGAATGAAGATATTGTAAGGAAAATTTCAGAAAAGAAAAATGAGCCGGAATGGATGCTTGAATGGAGACTGAAAGCTTTCCGCCATTGGTTAACACTGGAAAAACAATCAGAACCTAAATGGGCAAACATTTCATATCCTGCAGTAGATTTTCAGGATATAATATATTATGCAGCACCAAAGAAAAAGCCTGAACTTAAATCACTTGACGAAGTAGATCCTGAGCTTTTAAAAACATTTGAGAAGCTGGGGATTTCTCTGCAGGAGCAGAAAAGATTATCAGGTGTAGCCGTTGATGCGGTTTTTGACAGTGTATCGGTAACAACAACATTTAAAGAAGAGCTTTCGAAGCTTGGAATTATATTCTGCTCAATGAGCGAAGCAGTAAAAGAGCATCCCGAACTGGTAAAAAAATATATTGGTTCAGTTGTACCATATACCGATAATTTTTATGCAGCATTAAATTCCGCAGTATTCAGTGACGGTTCATTCTGCTATATACCCAAAGGAGTCAGATGCCCTATGGAGCTTTCAACTTATTTCAGAATAAATACAAGCGGTACCGGACAGTTTGAACGTACATTATTGATTGCCGATGAAGGCGGATATGTAAGCTACCTTGAAGGCTGTACGGCACCCATGAGGGATGAAAACCAGCTGCATGCAGCTGTTGTAGAATTAATTGCTCTGGATAATGCCACAATAAAGTATTCAACTGTACAGAACTGGTATCCCGGAGACCAGGAAGGCAAAGGCGGGATTTATAATTTTGTTACCAAACGGGGAGCATGCAGGGGAGTTAATTCCAAAATAACGTGGACACAGGTAGAAACCGGTTCTGCTATTACATGGAAATATCCAAGCTGCATTCTGCAGGGTGATAATTCAATTGGTGAATTCTATTCTGTAGCCGTTACTAACAACTTTCAGCAGGCAGATACCGGTACAAAAATGATTCACCTTGGTAAAAATACCAAAAGTACAATAGTCTCCAAGGGAATTTCAGCAGGTAAAAGCAATAACTCGTACCGCGGATTAGTTAAAGTACATAAAAATGCTGAAAATTCCAGAAACTTCACACAGTGTGATTCACTGCTGATAGGCGACAGGTGCGGAGCGCATACTTTCCCGTATATTGAAGTCAACAACCAGTCAGCAAAAGTTGAACACGAAGCTACTACATCCAAGATAGGCGAAGACCAGTTGTTTTATTTAAGGCAAAGAGGTATTTCTATGGAAGATTCGATAAACATGATAGTAAACGGGTACTGCAAAGATGTATTCCGCGAGCTGCCTATGGAATTTGCCGTTGAAGCGCAAAAACTGCTCAGTATATCACTTGAAGGAAGCGTTGGCTAGCATTGTTCAATCAGAATTTAAAAATAAAAATAATATATAATTGTAAAGGAATATTAAATAATGTTAATTGTAAAAGACCTTTTCGTAAAGGTAGAAGAAAAAGAAATTCTGAAAGGTATTAACCTTGAAGTAAATGCCGGAGAAGTTCACGCTATTATGGGACCTAACGGTTCAGGAAAAAGCACTCTAGCAAATGTTATTGCAGGAAAAGATGGTTACGAAGTAACAGGCGGAACTGTTTCCCTTAACGGAACAGACCTGCTTGAAATGTCTCCCGAAGAAAGAGCCTGGGAAGGTGTTTTCCTTGCTTTTCAGTATCCTGTGGAAATTCCCGGTGTAAGTAATGCAACTTTCCTGAAAACAGCATTAAACGAAATCAGGAAACACAACGGGCATGAAGAGCTTGATGCAATGCAATTTCTGAAATATATGAAGGAAAAAATGCGTGTTGTGGGAATTGATGAAAAGCTGATTAACCGCCCTGTTAACCAGGGTTTCAGCGGCGGTGAAAAGAAAAGGAATGAGATATTCCAGCTTCAGATGCTGCAGCCTAAGCTTGCTGTGCTGGATGAAACTGATTCAGGGCTGGATATCGATGCTTTAAAAATAGTTTCCAGCGGAGTGAATACTTTCCGAAGCAAAGAAAATGCTGTAATTGTAGTTACTCATTACCAGCGGCTTTTAAATTACATTGTTCCTGATTTTGTTCATGTGCTTGTTAACGGCAGAATAGTTAAATCTGGAGGCAAAGATCTTGCTCTGGAGCTTGAAGAAAAAGGTTACGACTGGGTTGCAAATCCAGTAACTGAAGAAGCAGCAGTTTAATTACCCGGAGAAAAATGGAAACAATTAAAGAAAAATACATATCAGATTTCCGCAAAGCTGAAGAGAACATGAACGGTGAAGCATCGACAGCATTTCATCAGTTCAGGAAAAGCGCAATAGCTAAATTCGATGAACTGGGCTTCCCATCCTTAAAAAATGAGGACTGGAAATATACAAATATAAGCCCGTTATTTAACTATGAATTTACCAAAGGCGCTGATCTTAACATTTCCAAAAAGGAAGTTGAAAAATATATGATTAAAGGCCTGGATGAAAACGTTATCGTTTTTGTTAACGGCATTTATTCCGAAAAGCATTCAAGCATTAAAAAACAGCAAACCGGAATTGTTATTGAGAGCTTAAAAAATGTTATTAAAAATAACGCGGGTTTAATACTTGATCATATAGGCAAAATAGCTGAAATTGATAACGGTTTTACTGCATTAAATACAGCATTTGCCGGCGAAGGAGCTGTTATATTTGTTCCGGATAATGCTGCAGTTAACGGCCACATTCACCTTCTGAACATTACCGGTGAAAAAGACAGGAATATCCTTACCCAGCCACGGCATATAATAATTACAGGTAAGAACTGTAATGTAAAAATTATCGAAAGTTATCACAGCACAGGAAGCGAAGCTAATTTAGTGAACGCAGTGAGCGAAATAGCTGTTGGTGAAGGTTCAATTGTTGAAATTTACAGGCTACAGCAGGAAAATGAAAGCTCATTCCAGATTAACAGAACACATGCCCTTCAGTCAGCTAATTCAACTTTTACTCATTACAGCGTGACTCTTGGAGGAGGGATAGTCAGGAATGATACCAATATTAAGCTTGATGCAGAAAACTGTACCGGTAATTTATACGGCTTATACCTGACCGAAGGTAACCAGCATGTTGATAATCATACATTAATAGACCATGCCAAACCTCACTGCCAGAGCAATGAAATGTATAAAGGAGTTCTTAATGACAGATCCAAAGGTGTATTTAACGGCAAAGTATTTGTAAGAGAAGATGCGCAGAAAACCAATGCATACCAGTCAAATAAAGCAATACTTTTAACTGATACAGCTTCTATAGATACAAAACCGCAGCTGGAAATATTTGCTGATGATGTAAAATGTTCTCATGGTGCTGCAATCGGGCAGCTTGATGATGAAGCTGTGTTCTACCTGCGCTCACGCGGAATAGGGGAAGAAATGGCGCGCACCGTGCTTATAAGAGCATTTGCAAATGATATTTTTGAAACAATAGAAAATGATGCATTTCACGAACATCTTAATCATCTTGTATTTGAAAAGCTGAAGTAATTATGCAGGAAATACTGGAGAAAAAAATATTTGACGTTGATGAGATAAGGAAAGATTTTCCAATACTGGAAACTCTTTCCAACGGCAGGCCATTGATCTACTTTGATAATGCTGCAACCTCTCAGAAGCCGAACAGCGTTATTAATGCTCTCAGCGATTATTACAGGAACTATAATGCCAATATTCACCGTGGAGTATATTCTATCAGCATTAAAGCTTCGGAGGCATATGAAAATGCAAAGAATAAAATTAAAGAATTTATTAATGCATCAAGTGAACGTGAAATAATTTTTACCCGCGGAACTACCGAAGCAATCAACCTGATTACATATTCATACGGACTTGAAAACATACATGAAGGCGATGAGATTATTATTTCTGAAATGGAGCATCATGCCAACATAGTACCGTGGCAGGTTTTGTGCCAAAAGAAAAAAGCTGTGCTTAAAGTAATCCCGGTAAACAATAACGGTGAATTGGTGATTGAAGAATATCAAAACCTCCTTTCAAAAAGAACCAGGATTGTATCTCTCTGCCATATTTCCAATACTCTGGGTACAATTAATCCCGTAAAGGAAATCATAAAGCTGGCAAAGCTGAACAATCCCGAAACAGCTGTAATTATTGACGGGGCGCAGGCAATTCAGCATATGCCTGTTGATGTAATGGAGCTGGGTGCAGATTTTTATGTATTTTCATCACATAAAATGTATGGCCCAATGGGGATAGGAGTTCTTTACGGAAAAGCAGAACTGCTTGAGAAAATGCCTCCGTACCAGACAGGAGGCGATATGATAAGCCGGGTTAGCTTTAATGGTACAAGCTATAATGATATTCCGATGAAATTTGAAGCCGGTACTCCGAATGTAGAAGGAGCTGTTGGAATGAAAGCAGCTATAGATTATATCGAATCAATTGGATTAAAAAATATCAGTACTGCGGAAAACGAACTGCTTGCATATGCATCTGAAAAGCTGAATGAAATTGAAGGTTTATCTGTTATTGGAAACGCAAAGAACAAAGCATCAGTGATTTCATTTACGGTTAACGGTCTGAATGCTTTTGATATTGGAGTAATGCTTGACGGAAGCGGTGTTGCTGTAAGAACAGGCCTGCACTGTACAGAGCCGCTGATGGACAGGTTCAAAATTGCAGGAACAGTAAGGGCTTCATTTGCCTTTTATAATACAAAAGATGAGATTGATGTTTTTATAATTGCATTAAAGAAAGCAATTGAAATATTGAGCTAATTACAATGAGATTGCTTCCCCGGCGGGGTAAACGCAGCTAACGCTTCTCGCAAAAAAGAATGAATGAATTTATAATGAATAAAACCATACATGAAACAGAAGAAGAGATTATTGATGAATTCAGTTTTTTTGAAAGCTGGCAGGATAAATATGAATATATAATTGAGCTTGGCAAAAAGCTTAAGGACTTTCCGGAGGATAAAAGAACGGAAGATAATAAAGTAAAAGGATGCCAGTCAAGTGTTTGGGTTGTTACAAGGGATGAAGACGGAAAAATTTACTTTAAAGCAGATAGCGATTCAACTATAGTCAAAGGGCTGATTGCTTTACTGATCAGAGTTTTAAACGGAAGGACACCTGAAGAAATTTTATCCTCCGAACTGGGTTTTATAGATAAAACAGGATTAAAGCAGCACCTTGCACAGACAAGGGCAAACGGACTTGCTGCTATGATAAAACAAATGAAAATGTATGCCCTGGCATACAAAACAAAATATGAATCTTCAAAATAGTATGACAGAAGAAGAAAAAAATAATATTTCTGATAAAAATGAATCCGCAGTTACCGAACAGGCGGCAAATACCGTTTTAGGCAGTTTAAATGAAGCGGTCATTGAAGCATTAAAAAGTGTATATGATCCGGAGATCCCGGTTAATATATATGAGCTTGGTCTTATATACTCGGTAAATACAGATGAGAACGGAAAAGTAGAAATTGAAATGACACTTACTTCACCGGCTTGCCCGGTAGCGGGCTCTTTACCACCTGAAGTTGAAGGAAAAATACGTGCGATTCCGGGTGTAACGGAATGTAATGTAAGAGTTGTATGGGATCCGCCATGGGGAATGCATATGATGAGCGAAGAAGCCAGGCTGCAGCTAAACCTGTATTAAAATGAAATTGAATAATTATTAATTTATAAATTAAAACTAAAAATATATGTTTCAGATAAACACAAGAGGACCAATATATGATCCGGAAGCGGTTCAGCCCATGAGGGATGAATTAACAGCAGCCGGATTCAATGAAATGCTTACGCCGGCAGATGTGGATAAATTCCTGGGTGAAAAAACAGGTACAGCGTTTGTTATGATAAATTCCGTTTGCGGCTGTGCTGCTGGCAGCGCCAGACCGGGTGTAACACTTGCTCTGCAGAACAGTAAAATTCCTGACAGAATTGTAACAGTTTTTGCCGGTCAGGATAGAGATGCAGTTGACCATTTAAGGAACTTATATTTACCGGGAATACCGCCTTCATCACCGTATATGGCATTATTTAAAGAGGGCGAACTTGTATTCCTTATGCAGAGAATGAACATAGAAGGCAAAACCGCTGAAATGGTTGCTGATGAGCTTATTGCTGCGTTCAACGAACATTGTGTTAAAGAAGGTCCGTCAGTTCCAAAAGAACAGTATGATGCAATACTGCATGCAAAGGCATGCGGGTCCAAAATTCCGAAATACAGCGGTAATTAATTCCTGAAACGATGAAGTTCAGCACACAGGAAGAATACGGATTAAGGTGCCTTTTAAGGGTTGCCAGAGATGGCAGCGAGAAAGGTCTCACTATCCCCGAGATAAGCAAAGCAGAAGGTATAACTACTCACAATACTGCAAAAATCCTTCGTGCATTAAGGCTTGGCGGATTTCTGGCAAGCTCCCGGGGTCAAATTGGCGGGTACACTTTAAGCCGGCCTGCAGGTAATATATTGGTTAAAGATGTGCTTGATTCTCTAGGCGGAAAGCTTTTTGATTCTGAATTCTGTAGTGACCACAGCGGTAATGAAAGTATTTGTACTCATACAGTTGACTGTTCGATAAGGTCATTATGGCAATTGCTTCAGAGTGCAGTTGATGGGGTATTAAAGAATATGACAATTAAGGACCTTATGACAAGTGAAGATTCAATTGTATCAAAAATTACAAATATCCCTTCAGAAGAAACAATTAATCTCTAAAAATTACTATCACAATAAAAAAAGCCCGGTTTATCCGGGCTTTTTTTATAAATTATTTTATTATCTGATCATTTTACCAGTATCATTTTCTTCACATCTGTGAAGCTGCCGGATTCTATCCTGTAGTAATATACTCCGCTTGAATATTCAGAAAAGGTAAACTGTGACACGTAACTTCCAGCGTTTAGGTATTGATTTACCAATTCAGTAACAAGTCTGCCTGAAGCATCGTAAATATTTATCTTCACATATGAGCTTTTTGGAATATCAAATTTTATATTAGTAACCGGATTAAACGGATTAGGATAGTTATCATATAATTTGAATGACGATGGTATTTCACTGCTAGTTTGGTTTAAGCCAACCAATCCTGTCCGGAAATTCCATACAACAGACCAGGGACCCTGCCAGCCAGAAGATAAAAAGAGATTTATTGCCGCTGAATGCCCGGGGTTTAAATATTGATGTATCTCCTCCAAAATGCTGATTGGTATCATTAACTGCCCATCCCAGAACAGGGTTGTTCTGGTCAACATCAAGTTTTTTCCAGCCTGCAGGGATGCTGTCAGGAAATACTAGAGGTATATTCTCAAATCCTGACTGAAATAAAATTCTCTGCGAAAACAGAAGGTTTGAAAACAGCAGGAAAATAATGATAAACAATATAGCTCTTTTCATCAGCAACTGAAATTTAATAATTGGAATTAGCGGAAATAATTAATTTTTAAATTAAAAACAAGTTTAAAGTTTATGTTTTTACAATAGATAATAATAAATAAATCACTATTATTTAAAAATCGTTAAAAAAGCTGAAATTTTAAGACTAACGATAAAAGTCATAAAATATCATCAAAAAATATGACAATTATCTATTGTTATTAAATTTGCATTTTTGTAATTTATTTAATCAGAAAGATCCAATTTTATTCTTTCAAATAATAACATAACTGAAAAGGCTTGTTATGTTTTTTGAAATAATTTTTTCACATCTAAGCAATGAAAGAAAAAAAAGGTAAAACCGGATCAATAACTAATACGATTTCTTATAATTTTATTGATTTTAATAAATATTTAGAGAATATACAGGATTATGCAGTTATCCTGCTGGATCCTGATGGCAGGATTATTTACTGGAACCGGGGAGCATTTATTTTAAGCGGTTATAATTTTAAAGAAGTTGCAGGTAAAAATTACAGGGAATTATTTTCAAAGGAAGATAAAAATAAAAATATACCGGAAAAATTATTGTATAAAGCAAAGAACAGCGGAAGGATGGAATTTTCAGGCTCTTATTTAAATAAAAACGGAAATCAATTAATTTTAAATAATGTTATTACTGCTGTTTTTAATTCCGAATTTGAACTGACCGGATTTACCATTATTTCAAAAGATATTACTTATGCAGAAAATAACTCAGACAAATTGACCCAGTCTGAACGCAAGTTCAAAAATCTTATTGAATCGGCTCCTGATGCAATGGTTATTGTTAACGGCAAAGGTGTAATAACGCTTGTTAATATGCAAACAGTAAAATTATTTGGTTACAGCAAAGAAGAACTGGAAGGACAAAAAGTTGAAATATTAATGCCTCAAAAGTTTATAAATTCTCATATTAAGTTAAGGGAAGAATTTTCGGAAAATCCCAAGACACGTTATATGGGTGAAGGCAGACAGTTAACCGGAAAACGCAAAGATGGAAGCGAGTTCAATATTGAAATTGCACTTTCACCTATTAAAGCAGAAC
Source organism: Candidatus Tepidiaquacellales bacterium OLB5 (assembly GCA_001567545.1). Taxonomy (GTDB): domain Bacteria; phylum Bacteroidota; class Ignavibacteria; order Tepidaquicellales; family OLB5; genus OLB5. Next base: position 24,509 of record LLZO01000343.1, on the reverse strand, counting down.
ACGGAGATGATTTATTGGTTGCAGCAGCAATCAGGGATATAACCGCCAGGATAAAAATCGAAAATGAAATTAGAGAACTTAATCTTTCGCTTGAGCAACGTGTAAAAGAGCGTACAGATGAGCTTGAAAGATCACTTAAAGAAAAAGTAACTATGCTTCAGGAAATACATCACCGCGTGAAGAACAATTTGCAGACAGTATCCAGTCTGCTTAGAATTCAAGCCGATAAGATACCCGGAAGCCCCGCAGTTGAATATTTGAGAGCAAGTGAGCGCAGAATACGCTCGATGGCACTTATTCATATGCAACTGTACAAAACAAAAGATTTCAGCAGAATTAATATTAAAAGTTATACCCAGGATCTTTGTAAACAGCTATTGCTATCCTTTGGAATTTTAAATAACAGGATAAAGCTTCACATTGATATTGAAGACATCTTTTTTGCAATAGATACTGCACTTCCCTGCGGACTTATAATAAATGAGCTGTTTGCAAATTCTTTAAAACATGCGTTCCCTGATAACAGAGAAGGTAATATATATTTAAAGATATTTAGAAATGCAGATAACTCATACCAGCTGGTATATAAAGATGATGGTATCGGATTTTCGGGAGATTATACATCTGAGGATCCTTCAAAATTAGGCATCCTGCTGATAAATACATTGAATGACCAGCTTGAAGGTAAATTAAGTATAAATGTCACTGAAGGTATAGAATTCAGTATGAAATTCAATGATTTAGTACATAAATCTCATTACCGAATTTAAATCTAAAATTATGAATTACGTATTCAGAAAAGCCAGGATTCTGATCGTTGAAGATCAAAGAATAATTGCACTTGATCTTGCTAGTACAATACGAAGAGTGGGACATGATGCAATAGGTATTGAATCAAAAGGGGAAAAGGCTATTAAAACAGCAGAAGCTTTAAAGCCGGATCTTATATTCATGGATATTTCATTAGCTGGAGATTTGGATGGCATTGAAACTGCCAAAATTATAAAAGAAAAGCTTAAGATTCCCGTGATTTATATATCAGGAAATTACGATAACAGTACAATAGAAAAATCCAAGAGCGCAAAAGCATATGGCTACCTGATAAAACCAATTGAAGATTGCGATATAAGTACAATAATCAATGCAGTAATTTACAGGTTTGATTCTGAGAATTGTTAATTAAAGCGGGTAAGTAATTAAATGGTTTATTTGATCTTATTTAATTCGTAAACTTAACATGGTTAAGTATTAAATAAAAGAAGGGGACTTTAATATCCCCTTTGAATAAAGCGGAAATAATATAATAACAATCACTTTACAAGTATCATCTTTTTCACATCTGTGTAACTACCTGAAATTATCTTATAAAAATAAACACCGCTTGGAAGTTTTGATGCATCAAAAACCGCATCATAGCTTCCGGGGTTTAATTGTTCATTTACAGGCATTGATATTTCTTTTCCGTTTATATCATATATCAGTATTTTTGTAAACGATTGTTCAGGGATATCAAATTTTATCTTTGTAGCGGGGTTGAATGGATTAGGATAATTATTATAAAGCCTGTACTGAACCGGTATTTCGTTTTCGGTTTGGTTTAAGCCAACCAGTCCTGTCCGGAAATTCCATACAACAGACCAGGGACCCTGTCCACCGATATTTACTCCGGCTATACGCCAATAGTATTGTATGTTATGATTTAAAAAACCTGAAGGCACCTGAAATTGTGTGATAGAAACTGTATCAAAATCAAGCAATATTGTTGTAAATAGATCGACTGAAATCTGAACTCTGTAATTGGTTGCAGTTGGAACCGGATTCCACACCAAAATAGGCGTTAAACTATGTCCGTTGGAATTGTTTGGCGGACTAACCCCAACCGGAGGCACTGTAGGCGCAAGTACTCCGCTGCCGTTTGTAGTTTTTAATATGTGTGCGCTTTCACCGGCTATCCAGCCTGTATTAAAATTAACAAATGAAACAGAATTTATATCAACATTAGATACACCGATATTTTGATTTACCCAGGTAGTACAGCCGTCTGTTGTTTTCAGCAGCCCGCCACCTTTGCCAAGCCAGCCTCTGTCTACATTATGCATAAATAATGCATGAACTCCGCCGCCCTGATTATTTAATAAAGTCCAGTTATCACCATTATTACTTGTTCTATATGTTTTATTTGAAACATGATATCCTATGCCAGCCGTATGGTGAAACCAGAAATCACCTCCAGAACTATATCCATCGGTTCCGCTGTTCATAACAGGCGTCCAGGTAAACCCCGCATTTATAGTTTTAAGCAAAACATGATAAAATGTATATGAAGAACCTCCATTAACAAAACCGGTAGTTCCATTAATAAAATGCATACTGCTCATTGCATTCATATTTCCGTAAGAAGCATTATAGTTATACCAGTTGGAACCTGAATTTGTTGTGAAAAAAAAGCCTGTACCACCCTGACCGGAGTTATTATAATAAACAGTATCATCGGAGCCATGGAAAAACTCCATATATCCTGTTCCGCCGGGTACAGCTACAGAATCCCATGAAATTCCTCCGTTAACGGAACGATAATAATGAGTTCCGGTATGCCACCATGTATAAATTCTGTGTTGTCCAGTTTGCAGAACTACTATCTGAAAACCTTTCAGGTTTCTCCATGGTTTTGATAGAACAATCTCCCAGTTGGTTCCACCATTGCTTGTTTTTAAAATTTGAGTTGTAGTTGAAGCATAAACAATATCCTGACTGACAGCATGTATTTGAATAACATGACCAGTTGCAGGATTAGACTGCACTTGCCATGTTTGGCTGCTTACTGCTGCTGTTAACAGCATATAAAAAATAATTGCTGAAGTAAATTGTTTCATATTGCTCTCCTTATATATTTTTTGAAAATTATTTCTGCTGATAATTATTTTTTAAATATTCATTGCATAAAACAGAAAGCGTCTGGTCATAATCAGATTTTATCATTTTCTGTACTTTATCAATCAGTCTGTGGGTTTCCGGTTTAAGTCTGTAGCCTTTGGATATTTTCTTTGTCTTTTTTATTCTCATTTATAAAAATTTTATTTGTTATTGACCTTCTCTTTTTTTCATACTCTTAAATCTTTCTCTGAATTCAGGAAGACATACAATTTTAGTTTCTTCAAGTTCTGAAAGAAGTTTGATTCTATCATTCTTTGTCAATTCTTTTGCAGTAATAATTTTTTCTGTATCTTCGAATCTTTTTCTAAATTCGTTTGTTTTATCTATATCGGAATCAACCAGTTTGTATAGATTAATTTCACAGTTATTCAGGATTATTCTTTTTTCATTTATTTGATTGTTTAAACTGTCATTTTGAATTGTTAAAGCATTAAATCGGTTGTTTAAATTATTGATATCATAAGAAATTTCGTCAATAATTTTTTGCCAGGTTTCGTATTCATCCTCCTTCAATTTAAATCTTTTACGGTAATCAGTGCAGCAGCTATAATAAGAAGTATCCTTAGGAGTTTCATAATCAGCTTTTTTGAAAAAAATTAATGAAGAGTCAGATTTTTTGTCATAATTTTTATCCAGGCAAAATTTTGTTTCAGCTATATCATTACTGCATTTGTTTATTTTAGCTGTAATATCTTTATTTGTTTTCAGGAAGTAATTATTTTCTCTCTCTTTGTCTATTAACTTTTGCTTTATACTTTTAACTTCATTTTCTTTGTCCTCCAGTTGTTCTATAGCCAGATACCATGGCATTCCTTGACAGCTGCATAATCCCACAAACAAAAGTACAAATAAGCTTATATTAATTATAAATTTTTTTTTCTTCAAATGTTGATTTGTAATGTTTAACATGTAGTCCATAAATTTATTTTAAATTTTGTTACAGTAAAATTTTAAGTAATAATGCAAAATTTTACAAAAAATTATTTAATTAAAATCATTTTTTGGTAATGCTATAACTACCTGACTGTAATCGATAAAAATAAACACCGCTTGAAATATTCCCAGCTTTAAATTCAAAATTATAATTACCTGCATTTAAGTATTTATCAATAATTTCATAAATTGTTTTACCACATATTGTAAAAACGGTTAATTTTACATTACCGGATTCCGGCAGATTAAAACTGATGATAGTATTTGGATTAAACGGATTTGGATAATTCTGATGCAGTTCATATTCATCGGCATTAGTTGTCTGCAGGTTTATCCCCACCGGGGAGCCGCCTCCGTTAGTTGTTTTATAAACTGTTCCATTATTGCCGCATGCAAAAACCAGATTTGTATCAACGGAAAATATTGAATTTATACTGTTAGATTGAGGACTGGTGTGTCTTGTCCAGTTTACTCCGGCATTAGATGATCTGATAATTAAATTCTGGTCGCCGCATGCAAAAATCTTGTTTCCAGAAACCGTAAGTCCGTTTATCTGCGGATATGTAAATGAAATTAAGGACCAATTAGCTCCATGATTTGTGGTTTTATATGCATAAAAAGGATCAACACCTAAAGCAAAACCTAATCCTGTAGAAGGATTTATCCTTATACTATTAAGGGCATTATCTCCCATATAGTTTGAAAAATCTGTAAGTTCGTTCCAGTTTATTCCGCCGTTTGTTGTTCTTGTAATTGTAGCATTCTGTCCGCTCGCAAAACCAGTATTTGAGTTAAGAAAAAATATATCTTTATAGTCTGTGCCCGGAATATCATAAGCTGACCAGTTAATACCGCTGTTGGTAGATTTTAAGCATAAATAATCATTTGTTGCCAAATTTTTGCACAGAGCATAAACTGCTGAACTGCTTATCATCTGGATTTTACGTAAATCATAAATTGCGCTTAAAGCGGTAACTGTCCAAACTGTCCCTGAATATATAGCAACCTGGTTATTGCCGGCTGCCATACCGGAATTTGAGTTAATAAAATTAATGCTTTTCCAGTTAACAGAAGAACCAACAGTATTTAATGACCAGTTAATTCCGCCATTTGTTGATCTATATATTCCCGAGTTATCAGCTGTACAATATCCTGTTAATGAGTTAATAAAGTAAATTGAATTTAATGTAGCTGTCGTACCGATGTTGTAAGAAGTAAATTCACTGTATGAATAATTGATAGATAAGACAGATATTAAAATTATTATTTGTAATTTTTTCATCATAATTTTTTTATTATTTACATTCATTTGGTATATTGTCAAAAGAAACATCTTTTCTGCCATGATCAGTTTGTGAATCATAACTTTTATATTCATCATTTAATTTTTCAGCATAAGAATTTAAAAGGTTTGAAATTTCATTTGTTTTAACCTGGTTGTTTTTTAAATAATTTTCCAGGTCTCCAATTACTTTTTTTACAAGCTTACAGTGCCCGTTTTCGTGGTTTTTTAAGGCTTCAACTACTTTATCGAAATGAGATTTACACTGCTGCCCGGCAGAAGAATAATTTGACCATTTGGGAAGAGTGATGATGCATTTAGGGTAAATAGTTAATTCTGTTATAATATTATTGTTTTGTTTGTAATTATAATCACGCCCATAGTTTAAAAAACCTTCACAAGTTCCGGAGCCTAGTTTTCCTTCCAGTTTATTATATATATCACTTAATTTATCACCTGAAATGTCATAATAATTTGTTTCAGTTGACTGCCATGAAGCAGTAAGTTTTACCTGTGTATAGGTTAAAGTTGATATTATCATTATAAAGCTAGCTGAAATTATTTTTATTTTTTTCATTTTTAAAATATTAAGTTAATAATTCACATTCTTCTGGTTTTATTGTTTTTGTTCAGGATCTAAACCTGAGAATAACTTTATCTTTATTTAGTATATATTTTTTGCTGAATTGCAGCATTTTTAATTGATCATTGCCAGTAAGACATACGTATATTCCGGCATATTTATTTTTATGTAACCATAGTATTACACAATATTTATATTTATCATTGTAAATTCCTTCTTTTAATTCAAATCCAGCCAATGCCGCTTTTTTTGAATTAAATGGTTCGGTAATAATATCAGAGTCTTCATATGTTCCATCCTTTATTGCCAAAAAATTTTCGGGTCCTTGTATTTATCTGATGTATCCAATGGAATAATTTGAATTTTTAATTCAATATTATTTTCTTCTGAGTAATATCTTATAGAGTGTTCAAATAATGTATCATAAATTACCGGAGCCATATCAATTTCTCCGGGCACATTAAAAATTAAATTACATTTATCCAGCAGTTTAGTAAACTCTTCCGGAAGATCATTCCCAAGTATTTTACTGCAGGTAAAAAGAAATATTAACAATATTCTGCTTTTCATATATAATTTGTTACGTTGCTAAAATATATTTGAAAATATTAGATTCATATTTTAAATAGATAAGAATATGAAATACCAAAAGTAACTGCACCTGTTTTATTTTCGTCAAGGCCTTTGTAAATTTTTATTTTTGGTAGAATTAAGGCATGTCCTTTTTTATTATCCCCAGCCAAAACAGATAAACCAATATCAAAAAAGACACTGCTTTTATAAAAATCATAATTATAACCTATTCCTAGCATTACACACAGTACGGCAAATGCTGATTTACCTGAACTACCCCAGAAAGGGACTAATTGCTTAACACCAATATTTAACGCAGTATTATTACTATCTTTTGAACTAAATTCTAATCCTGCGCTTATTACTGAAGTAAGATAAAAAATTGATATTTCAGCTTCTCCGGTAAAAACAGTTTGTTTGTTTTCCCTGCGTAAGCTTAAAATAGGCGATAAGCCAATATATAATCCACTACTGCTTTTTGTCTTTAAATATAGTTTTCCTTTATTGAATGAATTGTAAGATGTTTTATTAAATATTTCATTTTGAAGAGAAAAATTTTCTGTTTGAGAAATTAAAACATTTGTCATTATCGCTGCATATAAAAAGTATATTAATAAATTCATCCGCAAATTTTTTCAGTTTTATGTTGTGCACAATTAGTGCACTAAAAAAATTTAGTGTGCAAAGTTAACCCTAAATTTACCACTGCTGCAAAGAAAGTTTTTTTAAATAATTACCTGAATTTTTCCTTAATTAATATTTTTTTCATGACTATATCATACATATAATCAATGATTTAAAAAGGTTTTGCAACTGTTATTTTTTTACCATATTTTATGCAAATTTTTTTTAAAAATTTCTAAATGGTGAATGAAAACATCTAAACTGTTTACTATACTAAAAACTTTTTCTTTTGAAGAATTGAAACAGTTTGAAAAATTTATTTCATCTCCTTACTTAAACACTGGAAGAAATGTTAAGCCGTTATTCAGGATAATTAAAAAAATATCATCCTGATTACCCCAGTGAAAAACTGACTGAAGATAAACTATACAGATTAATGTACAGGACAGAAAACAACAGAGAAAAAAGGGGATATATTAAAGTTTTGATTTCTCATTTGACAAATCTTGCAATTGAATATTTAAAAAATATAAACGGTGAAAATGAATTTGAAAACAAATTTTCTGAAGTAAGATTCCTTAAAATGCTGAATACCAGAAAACTTGACAATTTATTTTCTTCACAATTTAAAAATCTAAATAATTTATTTACCGGAAAATATGATTCAGATTCAGGTCAATTCCTTTTTAGTATGTTAATGCAGAAAGAATACTGTAATTTATTGCTTGACAGAGATTATCAGCAAAAAACATCTGAAGTACTGTTAAAACAAACTGAGTATCTTTTATTATTCTTTTTATCTGAGTTTTTTAAGAACAGGGCACATTATAGAACCAATGAATATGTATTTAATGCACCTATTGAGGGTACATTAATGAAATTAATATCTGAAAACTTTAATTTTTCTCCGGTAATTGAATATCTTAAAGTAAGTAAAAGCAAATCTTACCCTGTAATAGCAGTATATTATTATTCTATGATGTCTCAGCTTGATATAAACAATGATGAATATTATAAAAGCTTTAAAGAATTATTTGAAAACAATATTGATTTATTTGACCATGAAGTAAAAGGAGACCTTTATGTTGACCTTGAAGCATGCTGCTGGAAAAGACTGAATAATAATATAGATGAAGACCGAAGAGATTATTACAGAAAAGAACTTTTTGAAATTTATAAAAACGAATTAAAGCTGGGATTGTATAAATACGAATATGATTATATAAGAATTCATAAATTCAGGAATATTATAATGGCAGCCTTAAACTTAAAAGAATATGACTGGCTGGAAAATTTTACAAAAAAATATTATAAAGAACTTGCACCGGAATACAGGGAAAATCTGTATAATTACAGCCTTGCGGTAATAAATTTTAACAGGGGTAAATTTGAAGAAGCATTGGCATTGTTTTCTAAAATAAAATATGATTACTTTTATCTTAAAGTTGATGTTAAAAACTGGATGCTTTTAATATATTACGAGCTTAAACATAACGAGCAGGCAAATTCGCTCATAGATTCATATAAGCATTTCCTGGCTAAAAATAAAAATTTATCGGAATTATTCAGGAAAAATAATTTAGATTTTCTTAATTGCTATATTCAGCTGATGAAATATAATAGCGGAAATGAATCTGTTGAATTAAACAAAATTCGATCTGAAATATCATCCAGAGGAAAGTTTATACACAAAGGATGGTTATTAAAAAAAATTGAAGAATTAATAAACAATTAAGTTTTGATGTAATGGTTAAATCTAAATTAGTAACAATATTAAAAACATTTACGCTGGAAGAACTTAAACGGTTTGATAAATTTATTGCTTCTCCTTATCATAATACCGGCAGAAACCTGAAACCTTTGTTAAAAGCTGTTACTAAATATCACCCGAACTATCCAGCAGATAAACTGACCGATGAAAAAATATTAAAACTGATGAAAATATCCGGAAAAAGTAACGGCAAAAACACATCTTCACAGTTAAACGTAAGATTTTCTGAGCTGACTAAACTTGCTAAAAATTTCGCAGTTATAGAAAGAAGTATTAATAACAGTTACATTTATTCAAAAACTTTGGCACAGTTTTATCTGGATAAGAATTTAAATAATTTATGCAGAAGTGAAATAAGTATTTGCAGAAAAATTTTGTATGATGATGGATTAGGAGAAGAATATGCCCCCGAAATGATTTTACTGCAGAGGCTAAATGCAAGAAGTCATTATCAGGAAAATAAAAGAGAAAAATCTATAAAAGAAATAATGCATATACCTATGTATTCGCTTTCCTATTTTGTAACGAATATAAAAGTACAGCTATACAGCAATCATATTGAGTATCCTGTAAATTATGAATTTCTAAAAAAGACAGTTGACTGCCTGAATATTGATGAACTTGCAGAATTATGTACAGATGACGGTTCTGGTTTGATAAATAAAATAAAGTACGACTATAAACGCTGCCAATTTTATTTATATGAAAATCCTGAAATATATACAGAGCTGATAGAATATTATAAAAAGAATTTTGAATGTTTGTCTGATATGATAAGATGGCAGTATTTTCTTGGGCTTATGAAAAGCGGGACAAAATTAATGAGTACTCAGGATTATTATTCATACGCCAAACAATTAAACCTGCTAATAGATTTTATTTTTGCTAACGGATTGTTTTCATTCAGCAGAACTGAACCGCTTGAAGATGTCTTGTTTACTTCAATTGTTAAAATAAAATTTGCTGTGGAAAACTTTGATAAGTTACAGAAATTTGCTGATAATTATTTACATAAGGTAAAACCTGAATTCAGAGTAAGGGCAGATAATTACGTCAGTGCATTTTTAAGCTTTATGAAGAAAGATTTTAACAAATCACTTGAATACATTAATGCAATTACCTCTCCTACTATAAGCGAAAAAAATAATCTTTATAAATTAAAAATGGCAGCTTACTTAGAATTAAATTATACAGAAGAATTGTATTATTTGCTTGATAGCTATAATCATTTTATGACAAATAATACCAGGTTCAGAAATTCAGAAGGGCAATATAGATTTTCGGAAATTATAAAAATACTTCTGGTTAACAAATTGAATAAAACAACAATTTCTAAAATAGAAAAGGAAAAGATATTTAATTCTATAAAAACTTCAGAGTTTGAATGGTGGTTAAAGGAGAAAACACAAGAACTGTAAATTATACAGAATTACATTTTATTAAGGAATTTTCGGTATTTAAAATTCTTCTTCTTCATTAAAATCTTCATCCAGCTCATCAATATCTGCTATAGGATTATCTTCCAGTGCTTTTTCCAGCTCTTCTATATCAACCTCTTCTTTATAAGCCTCATCTTCATGTAATTCAGGTTTATCCAGAAGCTCGGGACTGCAAACAGGACACTCGCTGCAATCAACGTATTCCGGAATGTTTCCTTCAAAATACTTTGCTGCTGCTCCTTCAAATTCATGCACTGCTCCGCATGCACATTCAGTTTTTATTTTTGCCATTGCCAAAAATAATAATTACAGTTCAAAAAATAAATGACTATGATATTTTCTTTTAAAAAAAATTTAACAGGTGAAATAATATTCACCTGTTTTATATTTAGATAATTCGGCTTTAATATTTTATAAAGTATTACGAAAGGTATTATTTCCAGTTCCTGATCTTAACATCACCGTAAGGATAGTCAACTTTAAAATCAAGATAGCTTTGATTGAGGCTTACATTTTCCATTGTCAGCCTGAAGTATTCATTCTGTTTTGGCCTTCTAATTTCAACTTTTCTGGCATAAGTACTTATACCGTAGTTAGTGAAATTTGAAAATTCAAAAGAAATAAGAGTTTTGCCGGTTTTGCTGAGGTATAGATATTTGTAAACAAAATAATTATCCTTATCAACCCAGTATTTTCTTGTTATAGTGCCGCGCTTTAAAGAAAGCACATACATATTCCCTTCTTCGGTCATTGCAAGCTCATCCTTTTTTCCTTTCGAAATCCTGACTGTGCCCGAAAATGAATTAAGCATATCGTCAAATGTACAGCGAATCTTGGTTAAAGTTCCGATGTTAAGAATTGTAGTAGAGCCGGAAGTAACTACATCATTTAAGTCGTCAAAAAATGTAAATCTTTCACGGTTAAAATGCGCAACTGCTGCATCTATTCCAAGCGGACCTTCTATTTTAAACCAAAGGTCATCTTTTTTCTTCACATGAATTTCAATATCACCGGTTTCATCTATCTTCGGAGTTTTTATCTTTATCTCTCCGGTAGAAATAATATTATCAACTTCTTTTGACCTGGTATTGACTTCTTTTACAATACGGGAAACCTCTATTTTAACAGGATCAGTTTCAACTGTTTGCAGGGTATCTTCTGTTATAGTAACAGTATCTTCCGGTGTTAAGGTTGAATCCTGATTTTCCTGTGAAAAAATTGTGAATGAAAATAAAGCAAAAAATGCCGTAAGAAATATGTATAATTTATTCATTTTATGGTTAACTAATTATTTTTCTCTATAACTAATGATAATTAATTGTTAAATTAGCTAATATTTTGCAGGAATTCATCACTTTAATCGAGTAGATTTCTGCAAAAATTTGCTATAAATTCACATATTCATATATTTAAATCTGAAAGGTATTAGTTTTAATGAAAACCAGAATTGAAAAAGACTCACTCGGAGCAATCGAAATACCCTATGAAGCATATTACGGCGTACAGACACAAAGAGCAGTTCAAAATTTTCCGGTAAGCGGCTGGAAAGCTCACCCGGTTATGGTTGATTCTTATGTTTATATTAAAAAAGCTGCTGCAATGACTAATGCTGAACTTGGCTTGCTTGATAAAAAAATTGCAGGCGCAATAATTAAAGCTGCTGATGAAGTGTTAAGCGGTAAACACAGAGCGCATTTTGTTGTTGATGTATACCAGGCAGGAGCAGGTACTTCCCATAATATGAATACCAATGAAGTTCTGGCAAACCGCGGAATAGAGATACTTGGAGGTAAACGCGGAGATTATAAAATAATCAATCCCAATGACCATGTAAATATGGCGCAGTCAACCAACGATACTTTTCCAACTGCAATGAGGCTGGCATCTCTGATAATGGCACAAAGACTAATGCCTGTTATAAAACACTTTCAGAAAACTCTGGAGAAAAAAGCGAAACAGTTTTCAAAAGTCATTAAATCCGGCAGAACGCATCTGCAGGATGCAGCACCTATAACTCTTGGGCAGGAATTTGAAGGATATGCCGAAATTGTTGCAAGGCACTATGACCTGATACTTGCATCACAGAAACATCTTGCTGATCTCGGTATCGGCGGAACAGCTGTTGGCACCGGACTGAACACTCACACAAAGTACCGTAACCTTATGGCTAAGAATCTTTCAAAAGTTTCCGGCTTAAAACTTAGACCTACCAAAAATTATTTTGAGTCAATGCAAAGTATGATGCCGTTTATGGAGCTATCCAGCGCTATAAATAATTTTGCAATTGATATGACTAAAATTACAAATGACCTGCGCCTGCTGGCCTCAGGTCCAACAACAGGCTTCGCGGAAATAATTATGCCTGCTGTACAGCCGGGTTCATCTATTATGCCCGGCAAGGTTAATCCTTCTATGGCAGAGATGATGAACCAGGTACTTTACCAGGTAATGGGTAACAATCATACTGTTATGATGTGTTCACAGGCCGGTCAGCTGGAGCTAAATGTTATGATGCCTGTTATGATATTTAACATAGTTTGGATGATAGAAATTCTTAAAAATGCCCTTAAGGCATTTGACGATAAATGTGTTGCCGGACTTATTGCAGATGAAAAGAAATGCCGGGAATATGCGGAAAAATCAATAAGTATAGTTACAGCACTTAACCCGATAATCGGTTATGCAAGAGCAGCCGAAATTGCCAAGGAAGCTGTTAAAACTCACCGCTCAATTATGGATGTGATAAGATCAAAGAATATTATGCCTGAAAAGGAGCTGAACAAAGTATTAGACCTGATGAAACTAACCAAACCGGGATTGTAATATTAATTGAACCCAACACGCGCAGAAATAGATTTTGCAAAGCTTGCATTTAATGTAGAGCAGATAAGACGGCATATACACGGCGAATATCCTAAACGAAAGATAAAGATATGCGGTGTTGTTAAAGCAAATGCTTACGGGCACGGGCTTGAAGCAATCAGCAGGAAGCTGGTTGATCTTGGAATAGATTTTCTGGGAGTGGCAAATTATGATGAGGCTATTAAACTCAGAAAACTTATACCGAATACGCCAATACTTGTATTTGGTACTCTTATACACAGTAAGCTGGAGCCTGCAAGGTATGTTTCTATTCTGCATAAACATAATCTTACTGCTACAGTGGCTTCGTTTGATACAGCAAAATTTCTGAATGATTACAGCCGCCGGTTCAAAAGCAGGTTCAAGATACACATTGAAGTTGATACCGGGATGCGGAGAATAGGGCTTGATTACAAAAGAGCATTCCGTACAATTCAGCAAATATCTGCTTTAAAGCATATTGAGATTGAAGGTATTTTTACACATTTTGCAGCATCTGAAGAAAAGAATAAATCTTTTTCACGGCTTCAGCTGAAAAGATTCAATAAGCTGCTGGCCGATCTAAAAAAATCCGGTATTGAAATACCAATTATTCATTCAGCCAACAGCGGGGCTGTTCTTGATCTTAAGGATTCCTACTTTAATATGGTGCGTCCCGGGCTTCTGCTTTACGGGTATTATCCGGGTACAGGAGTGCGAAATAAGATCCCGCTGAAACCGGTCATGAACCTTAAGTCAAAGGTAACTTTTTTAAAAAAAATTGAAACAGGCGAAAGTGTCAGTTACAACAGAAAATATTTTGCAGCTAAACAGGAGTTCATCGGCTCAGTGCCAATAGGATACGGAGACGGTTACCAGCGGAAGCTTACCAATAAAGCTAAAGTTTCTATCAATAAAAAATTATACAGGCAGATAGGAGCAGTTACAATGGATTGGATTATGGTTCAGCTGGGGAAAACATATAAAATTAAAATCGGCGATGATGTACTGCTTATGGGCGATGATAACGGAAACAGGCTTGGAGCTGATAAGCTTGCTTCAATTTGCGGTACAATTCCGTATGAAATTCTTTGTGCTGTAGCTGACAGGGTAGAAAGAGTATATCTTAACGGTTAAGAATATGAATTTTAAAAAAGATTACATAAATTACCTGCTTCATACTGTTGTTAATTCGCCGAACAGCGAGTTCAGGGAAAATTACCGCTTAAATAAGCTGGTAGACAGTATTATAGCTGTAGATGATGTAATGAAGGTAACATACCTGATTGGCAGAACAGCTGGGCTTGAGCTGTTATTTAAATACCTGCTTTATATTTCCGATAAAATTGATAAATCCCAGGTAACAATTTTTAACCTTAAAGATAATTTTGAATATGATAAAATCAACATCACTAAGATATGCTCAAAAATTCAGCTTTATAAAAGTGAAAATGTACAGGAATCTATTAAAAATATTACCGGGGAAGAATCAGAAAGCATAAAAGAAGAGAATATTTCGGATGCTGAAAAGCCTGATACAATAAAAATAGAAACTGATGAAGACAGCAGCATATCAAAAATTGTAGAGCTTGAAGATGCTGTTCCTGAAGAACCTGAGGAAGAAAATGATTCCGGCTTAACTTTGATAGAAAACCCGGAAACTTATTCCGGCGAAGCAGAGGTTTTTGAGCTTGAAAGTATAAGCCAGTCAGTTGAAAACCCTGAAACCGATGAAGAGAAAGTGTTTATTAAAGAGCCGGAAGAAAATGAAGAAACAGATAAATCTGTTGAAATTTCAGGCAATGAGGAGTTACAATCAGGTGAAGAAAAGGCTGAAATAGATGAAGCAGCAGAAATTGAAACAGAAAAACCGGTCACCGCTGAAGAAATTCCTGAAGATGAAATTATAATTGATGATGAACTGCCCGAGCTGGAAATAGAGGTTCATAAACCCCTGGGAGCTTCTCAGGAAAACGGACATGTTAAAGAAGAGGCCATTACAAGTGAAGCTTATATAAAATTTGAAACCAGGTTCTTTGAAGAAGTAAAGATCCTTGAAAAACTTCTGGCTACAGTTACAAAGAACTGTATTACAGATGATAACGGCAAGCTTAGTGAAAAATGCCTTCAGTGTATGACTGAAATTCTCGGCATAACCAGCGAGCTTTCAAGTCTTTCCAGGCAGCTTTCATTTGATCTTATTGCTGATGTATTTTTAACTATGAATATTTATTTTACCAGGTCAATCAGCAGTCCGCAGCTTCTGAATGATGACAGGATAAAATTGTTCGACTCATCGCTTGCACTTGTTAACAGCCTGATAAAAGGGGAAGATTACCTGAATTATGACAGTATTGTTGAGAGGATTGAATTGCTGAAAGCTGAGTTGAGCGGCGAAGACGAAAAAGAATATACTGAAGTGATAAATAAAGATCAGGAAGAAATTGAGTCCGAAGCAACAGAACATTATGAAACAGGGACAGAATTAATAACAGAAGATAAAGCAGAAGAAAATGAAACATTAACTGATGCAGATACTGAAGAAGCCGAACCGGTTATTTTAAAACAAAAACCGGAAATAACTGATTATCTCCCTTCTTCACAAAAACAGGAACTGAAAAAATCACAAATGGAATCAGCGGTTTTCAGGCTGAAATATCTTATTAAAGAATTTGAGAAGAGCTTTACCGGCATCAGCAATTTAAAAGGCGAATACAGCAGGTTTGAAGCACTTGAAAGAATCAGCGAACTGAATAATGCATTAAGATTAATTGCTAAAATTGCCGCTGTTATTAAAAATAATGATGTATTGAAACTTGCCGAGGTAACTTATGTGTTTTTGAAATATGTTAAAGACTACCGGATGGATATGCAGGAGCCTGAAGTGCAGCAGATAATTAAATATATAATTTTTACTTTTAAAATGCTGCTTACCAGCAGGAAACCTGAGGATTTTAATGTGCTTGTTCAGCACTTAAACAATCCTGATAAGATATTTGCAGATTATTAATTAACAGAATTACAGGTAAAACATGAAATCATATGCAATTGTGATGGCCGGCGGAGTTGGGGCAAGGTTCTGGCCTTACGGCACGTCTAAGCTTCCAAAGCAGTTCCTGCCAATTTCAAACTCTAACGATACTATGCTTCAGCTTACAATAAAGCGCCTGAAGGATATTGTTCCGCTGGACCAGGTTTTTATTATTACAAACAAACAGTATATTGATCTTGTTAAAAAACAGCTTCCGCGAATTCCCAAAGAAAATATTATAGGAGAGCCTGTAGGCAGAAACACGGCACCCTGCATAGGGCTGGCATCAACAATTCTTAAACAGTATGATGAAAAAGCTAAAATGTTTGTTGTGCCGGCTGACCACCTGATCGAAAATGTCGAAGAGTTCACAAAAGTTGTGAATACCGGACTTAAGTTTGTAGAAGAAAAAGATGCAATAGTTACGCTTGGAATAGTTCCTTCACATCCGGAAACAGGTTACGGTTATATACAGTTCATCGAAGATGCTTTTTTTAAAGCAGAAGGAAGCGATGTAAATGTTTACCGTGTTAAAACATTTGCAGAAAAACCAACACTTGAAACCGCAAAGATATTCCTGGAAAGCGGCGATTTTCTCTGGAACAGCGGTATGTTCATTTTCAGGGCTGATACTATGCTTAAGCAGATGAACGAACTTCTGCCGGATTTATATCACCAGCTTTTAAAAATTGAAAAATCAATTCATACCCAGAAATATAAACAGGTGCTTGAACAGGTGTTTGCAGAGATAAAAGGGATTTCCATTGATTACGGTGTCATGGAAAAAGCAAAAAATGTGTTTGTTATTAAAGCTGACCTTAAATGGAGCGATCTTGGAAGCTGGGATGAAGTGTTCAGGTTAAAAAATAAAGATAAGAACAACAATGCTGTAATAGGGGATAGTTTTATAAAAGACTCACATAACAACCTGGTTATGTCCCCAAAAGGTTTTGTTGGAATTATAGGCGCAGACGACCTTATAATTATAGATACAAAAGACGGTCTGCTTGTATGCAAAAAAGACCGTTCGCAGGAAGTTAAAGAAATAGTTGACTATTTAAAAAGAAAGGGATTGAGTGATTATATATGATAAATAAAATCTCTCACTTGGGAATTGCAGTAAAAGATCTGAAATCTGCTTCAGAAATGTACAGGAAGCTGCTGGGCAGCGAGCCTTCAGAAATGGAATTTGTTGCTGAACAAAAGGTAAATGTAATAAAGTTTAAAGTTGGTGAGTCAACAATTGAGCTGCTTGAAGGCACTTCAGCTGATTCACCCATATCAAAATTCATAGAAAAAAGAGGCGAAGGAATTCACCATGTTGCTTATGAATCTGATGATGTAAAAAGCGACCTGAAAAGACTTGATGAAAACGGGTTCGAGCTTATCAATAAAGAGCCCCGTATAGGTTCGGATAATATGCTGATTGCTTTTGTTAAACCCGGGTCTGTTGGTGGTGTTTTAACAGAAGTGTGCCAGCACTAACATTTATTATATAATTGCAGGGAAATGAAAAAATACTTTTTCTGGCTGAAGGCCAGATGGGGGATCTTATTCTGTTAACCCCTGCTCTCCATGCCCTTAAGAAAAAATTTCCGGATTGCCGGATAACGGTTTTATTAATGCACCGGCGGTATTATTCTGCACAAACTGAGCCCGGGCCGGAGATTTTTCACACCCGTTTTGAAACTACATCCCAGGTACTGCTGAATAATCCTGACGTTGACGAAATTCTTGAGCTTAACCGCAATGCTTTAAAAAAACTTAAAGGTTTTAAACGGCTGGCTGCAGAGCTTAAGTGTATCAGGCAAATTAGGAAAATGAAGTTTGATTCCGCAGTTTGCACTTTTCCGCAAAGCAGGCTTATTATATGGTCATTTTTAGCAGGAATAAAAAAAGAATAGGGCAGAAGAAGCAGTCTTTTGCATGGCTTCTTACTGATACACCCGATATTCAGGCAAAAGGAATCGGTGTTTTAAAATATTATTGCGGTTTGTTAAAACCGCATGAGGTAAACGAATTTGACATTAAAACGTATTATTATGTAACTGAAACAGAAAGTGCTGAAGCTAAAAATAAATTACTTGATCATGGTATAGATTTGAAGAAAAAGTTAGTCTGCATTCATCCCGGTGCAAGTGAGCCTCATAAGATATGGCTGCCTGAATATTTCGCCGCATCTGCCGAATATATTTCAGAAAATCTTTCTGCTGAAGTTATTATCTGTTATAACAGTTATGATAGGGACATTGTGGAAGAAATTTTACAATTTGCAAAGAATAAAATATCAGCAATAAAGCTGGATACTATCAGACAGCTTGGAGCTGTACTTTCTTTATCCGATCTTTGCCTGGTAAATAACTCAGGTCCCAGGCATCTTGCCGCAGCAATCGGTTTAAAAAGTATTTCATTATTCCAGAAGCATGATAACGGCGAATGGAAGATATATGACGACCCGAACAGCATTGTGATTGAATCAGAAAAAGATTGCCTGCACTGCAGGGAAGGCAGATGCAGGTCATTGATCCCCGAGGAAAGAAAATTCGGATCACATTGTATGGCTGATATTAAACCGGATATTGTGATAAATAAAATAAAAGATATTTTACAGAAAAATAGTTAACTTGTCATATAAAATTTCTGAGTATGTTAAAATATTTATTAATATTAATCTTTATAATAATGTCAAAAACGGCATTTTCACAGAATAATGCAGATATGCAGAAACTTTTATGGATTGTTGATAAATGGGTAAGCCAGTCAGAAACTTCAACAAGCTACGAGCACTGGGAAAAAACCAATGAAACTTTATACACCGGGGGCAGTGAAACCATTAAAAACGGTGACACCGTTTTTGCCGAAAAATTAAAAATTGAACTGATTGAAGGGAAAGTTTATTATATTGCTGATGTAGCCCATAACCCTGCACCGGTAAAATTTTTATTGACCGAAGTAAATGAAAATTCAGCAATATTTGAAAACCCGGAACATGATTTTCCGCAAAAAATAACATATATCAACGAGAACGGAATTTTACACGCTGTAATAGAAGGTCCGGGCAAGGATGGAAAAACAAAAAAAAGTGGATTTTTTTATGCAGAAAATGAGGTAAAGTATGTTTGATAGTCACTCCATACAAATAATCACCGAAAAAGTAATTGAATACCTGCCTAAGCTTGCTCTTGCGCTGGTAACTCTTGTAATTGGTTTGTATCTAATTAAGCTGTTAATAAAATTCATCAGTAAAATATTAACGGCAAAAAAAGTTGATGAATCTTTAAAGCCGTTTTTTACAACGCTGATTTCAGTTGTTCTTAAAGTATTGCTGCTTATCAGCGTAATGGGAATGATCGGCATAGAAATGACATCATTCATTGCGCTTCTAGGAGCAGTAGGTATTTCGATAGGTATGGCTCTTTCCGGTTCTCTGCAGCATTTTGCAGGCGGAGTGCTGCTGCTTATTTACAAACCTTTCAGTAAAGGTGATTTTATTGAAGCCCAGGGTCATAAGGGAACTGTTAAAGAATTGAGAATTTTTAATACAGTTTTAAATACTCTTGATAACAAAATAGTATTTATTCCCAACGGACCTCTTTCTACAGGTACAATAGTTAATTATTCACTTGAACCAACACGGAGAATTGATTCGGTTTTTTCCATTAGTTATTCCGATGATATAGACAGGGCAAAAAATATCATTAAAAGAGTAATTGATGCAAACGATAAAATCCTAAAAGACCCTGAATATATTATAGGAGTAAAATCACTTGGCGCCAGCTCGGTAGATATTGAATCGCGTGTTTGGGTAAAAAATACTGACCTTTTAGATCTTACTTTTTTTATGAATGAAGCTGTTAAAAAAGAATTTGATAAAGAAGGCATAACAATACCTTTTCCGCAAATGGATGTTAACCTGAAAAAATAATGCATGAAAACATCAGCTGATTCCGGCTTTAAATTTCAAAGCATTCAGGCTGCCGGTTTATATCTTTTAGCTGCTGTTGTTCCGTTAATTATATTTAAAGGTACATTCAGCCATTCTGATCTGCCCAAAAGCACAGCTCTTATAATAACTACAGGTTTATTTGTTCTACTTTCTGCAATTGCAGTTTTATTCAGTAAAAATTCAAAGGAACTGAAGTGGAAATTTGTGCCTTTAACAGATATTCCTGTAATAATTTTATTTTTAGCTGTATTGCTTTCCTTTATTTTTTCAATTAATCATTATAACAGTTATTACGGCTCGTATGAACGGCAAATAGGATTATTAACATATATAATCTTATTTTTAGTTTATTTTTTTGCAAGTACATTAAACTGGAACAAAAAAAATATAAGCAGGCTGTGTTTGGTAATGGAATCAGCTGCATTTATTGTTGCTTTAAATGCCGTTTTGCAGCAGCTGGGCCTTGACCTGTTTGAGCTTCAACCTCATGGCTATACACGTCCCGTCAGCTTTATAGGAAATGCTGTATTTGCCGGAGGTTTCCTGGCTATAGTACTCCCAATATCAGCGCTTAACTTATCCGGGAAAAAAAATCAGATATTAAGATATTTAATACCTTTGGTAATTTTAACCGGAATTATTGTTACAAGAACAAGATCAGCATATATTGCCGTTGCTGCAGAAGCTGTTATTGGTATTACGGCAGCATTTATATTTTATGATAAAAAAATCCTGATAAAAAGAATTATCTTAATGCTTGCTGTTATTCTGTTGTTTGCTGCTGCATTTATAATTTTAATACCCGAAAATATATTTTCTGCAAGGATTAAATCATTCTTTGATGCATTTAATAATCCGCGTTGGCTGATATGGCGGGATGCGCTTGGTGTATTTTATAAATATCCAGTTACAGGTCCGGGACCCGGGAATTTCCCGCTGGCTTTTTCTGAATTTTATTCATACAGCTTAAGGTACGACGATATAAACCGGTATGTTGATAATGCTCATAACAATTACCTGCAGATTTTATGTACTATGGGTATTATATCATTAACGGGATATCTTTCTGTCATAACTGGGGCTGTTATAATTTGCATACGGAAAATCACTGAGTATAGAAAAGAAAAAATCACCGGAAATTTATTTTTTTATTCTGCATTACTGCTTTCATTTACAGGTTATATATTTTACGGGCTTACTAACTTTGATGATTTATCAATTATGCTTTATTTTACCTTACTATTAATATTGGTACGAAGTTGTGCTGAAAATAAATCAGTTACATTAAAATTAAACAGAAGATTTAAAGCTGTATTTGTGATTATCATGCTTCCGGTATTTGTTTTTCTGGGATATAATATTAATAAATCCCTGGAACACTTTATTGCGGATACTGAATTTCTGAAGGGTCAGCAAATGTTCAGGCTGAACAGGTTTAAAGAAGGAATAAATCTGGTTAACTATGCAATCTACACTTGGCAGCAAAATCCTGTTTATAGGTATGCAATTGCCGCAGAAGTTTACAGGTACACGGTTGTTAATAAAATTGCAAATGAAGAAATCAGGTCTGACCTTCTAAAGCAGGCTGCCGCTGAAATTATAAAAGCAAAGGTTAATCATTCAAATCCAATTGCCTGTGATGCTTTATTATCATTGATATATTTTGAATACGGAAACACAGATGAAGCGGAACGCTTAAAAACGGAAGTTCTAAATAAGGATAAAATTAATATAGAATACAGGATAAACCTTTCAAATTATTATTTAAAAAATAAACAGTTCAGTAAATCTCTTGAACAAATTGAGGAAATTAAAACGATAGGATACCAGTCTGTTAAATTCTGGTATTTACAGGCATTATATTATGATTCAATTGGTAATAAAACAGAATCATTAAAATTTGCCGAAAGAATTCTTGAAAAAGAACCTTACAATAAGGATGCGGAAGATTTAAAGAGAAAGCTATCAGAAATAAAATAAATAAAAAGGAAAGCTCATAAGCCGGATTCTGTTGGTAATTAAACCTGCAGCCATTTATCTTATGCAGCCTACCCTGTATCACGCTGCTGTTAAGCAGTCTCAGGCGGGCAGCCTGAAAATGATACTATACGCGGCCTTGCACTCCTGCGGGGTTTATCCTCGGCATACATTACTGCATTCCGGGGTGGTCTCTTACACCGCCTTTTCACCTTTTCCGTTTGGGTAAACCCAAAAGGTAGTTTATTTTCTGTGATACTGCTCCGTTACCCTGCCTTTACAGCAGGGTACCCGCGCTTTCACGCGGCGCATTGCCCTTAAGTGTCCGGACTTTCCTCTTCACAGCTAAATGCCGTAAAGCGGCTGCCTGAGCCTTCCCTTTATTATATGCAAAAATAATGATTTTTAGTTCCTGATGTGAGGGATTATGATTTTATTTCAAATAATGTTTTTGTTGTCGATTCCCTGGTTTGCAAGCTTATCTGCTTCTTTATTCAAATTTCGCTCAATATGTGTGATTTTATAGGGAATTCTGAGTGAATTTACATCTTTTTGAGCTTTTAGGAAAAGCTGTTTTAATCCGGCATCTTTAACTTTATATTCAAGGTTCATTTGTTTGACCAATAGCTGGCTATCTGCAAAAAACTCAACGAAGCTAATTTTGTGTGACAGTTTAAGTTCTCTGATAAGCTCAATAGCTTTAAGAAATGCGCGGTACTCTGCCTGGTTATTCGTTAAGGTTCCTGTATACTCATTCCAGCTTTTTAACTTGCTTCCGTCTTCATTGTAAATAATAATACCGATACCGCTTTCACCCGGATTTCCGCGTGATGCGCCATCGGTATAAACTTTGATCCTGCTCAAATAATTATGCCATTATTAATTCTTCGGCAATCAGAATTCTGCCGCAGGATTCGCATGAGTAGAATTTATCGGCAGTCCGTATTTCAATTGCTTTCTGGGGCGGAATAGAGCTGTAACAGCCAAGGCATGAACCTTTGCGTACAACGGCAACAGCTTCGCCGTATTTTACGCTGCTAATCCTGTCATAATGAGCCAGGTCTTCCGGGTCTATTTTTTTTATCAGTTCATCGCGCTCTGCCTGCAGGTCTTTTTCTTCTTCACCCGTTTGTTTAGTCAGCTCATCAAGCTCTTTAAGATTCTGGTCAAGCTCAACATTAACATCTTCAAGCTGTCCGGCAATAAGTATCAGCTCGTTTTCTATTGCTGATTTCCTTGCTGAATTATCTTCTTTGGCTGCTTTTTCATTTTCACGTATCTTAATGTTTGCGTCTTCTATCTCTCTAGCCAGGGCATCATACTCTTTGTTTGATTTCACTGCACCAGAACGCAGCAGCTCATCGTTCTTTTCAATTTTTACAAGCAGCTGATCATTTTCTGCCTGAACATTGCTTTCTGCTGATTCAATATCGCCTAGCTCAGCCCGTAATTCATTGGCACGTTCATCCAGCTGTTTTTTTTCTGAACTGAGGTCTTCTATCTTTGCAGGTATATCACCACGCAGGCTGATAAGCTCGCTAAGCTCCTTATCTATCTTGTTCAGCTTGTAAAGCAGCAGTATTCTTTCCTTCATGCTCATATTACTTCGATATTAATTATATTATTGATTTTTTTGATTACCAGTGTTTTTTCTTTTGCAGGGGTAATGCTGAATTCAGTTTTTCCGGCAAGATCGATAAATATCCTTTTATACTTTTTACTGAATGCTTTAATGTTCATGCCGGGTAATTCAATTTTCCTGTTCATCTTTTTCATTACATCATTTAAAATTACAGGTTTTTTAAGCTCAATTAAAGCTGTATCTTTATGCAGCTGTGTTTCTTTAACTATTACCGGATAAATTTCACATGCCGGCTCTTCGTATGGATGTGATGCATATATTATATTTATAACTTTATCAAGTGATTCCCGTGGGCAGATCATTTCAAGCCTTATTTCTTCAGTCATTTCAAACTTTCCGGGTGTTCCTGTTGCCGGGTTCGAAGTACGCGATCCCATAAAGGTGCCGATACCTTTCGTTCTGAATGAACAAAGGGAGTACTTTCCAATATTGCCTGCTCCGGCAGAAGCCATTTTAAACGAAAGCTCATCGGCAGATTCAAGCGGAACAAAAACCACTACCTTGAACTTCTTTGCATATACCGGTGATACATATTTTATGCTTTTAATATTAGCTTTACCGAAATATTTTTGTGCCGTACCTGCTGCGTTTGCCAATTTATTTTCTATAGCCTGTATATAAAAAAAATGTCCCGCCTTGTTATAAACGGGACATCAAAATTTTGGTTTTAAAAAAAGTACTTTGAGTCTGTACAAAATAAGAAATTTTGCTGAATTACTTATCATATTAATACAAAAATAGTTTTTGTATGTTTGAAATTCAATGCAATTAACTGTTTAACCTGTTAATGAAGCAAAAGTATCAAATTTTTAAAAAAACAGAACATTTTTAACTTTAAGAATGTTATTAATGTAAATTAAGGAATATTTTGAATGAATTTGATCAAAGAAATTCTGGAAAATACTGAAACTATTGCTGTTATAGGGGCAAAAA
>LLZO01000342.1 GCA_001567545.1 Candidatus Tepidiaquacellales bacterium OLB5 | reverse complement strand
ATTTGATGTAGTTGATACAGAATTCCGCGGGGGAAATTAGAATAATTTTATTCCGTTAAATAAAAAACCCATCTTTTAAAGATGGGTTTTTTTATGATCAGTAAGGTTAAACCTTTCTATTTAATAAGGATCATTTTCCTGGTTTCTGAAAAATTACTGCCTGAGAGCCTGTAAAAATATATTCCGCTTGGCTTATTTTGTGAATTCCACTCAACAGTATAAATACCTGCATTCAGCTTTTCATTCACAAGTGTATTTATATTTCTGCCAAGCACATCAAAGATCTCGAGTTTTACAAAATCAGAGACCGGCAGCCCGAATTTAATTGTTGTTACCGGGTTGAACGGGTTTGGGTAGTTCTGCGAAAGTGAAAATGATTCAGGAATTTCGTTTGTAACCGGCTGAATACCGATGATTGAATTGCCTAAATTAAAATTAATATTATTAAGATTGTTGTTATTAATTATTACATTTTGTGATACAGGCACAAATCCCTTTCTGTAAGTTATTAATTCGTAACTGCCTGAAGGTAAATATGCTGAGGTGTAATTTCCATTGGCATCAGAAATTCCATAGTTTTTAAATATGTTTCCTGATTTTACATAAATAATTGCATCTTTGATCGGTTTAACTGCAGGCAGATCGATATTTGCCGAAATCTGCCCGGATATATAGAACGGATTGCTGTTATTATTGATCCTGAATACCTGGCAGTTGATATTTGTTAAGTTCTGGGTTGCGTATACTGGTGTTGCTTCCCTCCAATCAATAGTAGAAATGTAATATGTAGGTACAAAATTTAGCTCTTCATCATCCTGATAAAACATCAAATCCAGAGTATCATTTGGTACTTTGTTAAGAGAATAAAACCCATTTGACTGGATTTCAGCTGAATCTACAACAATGATTCCTGACGAAGAATTATCAAAATACAAAGCTTTAACGTATCCCTGAGTTACAGGCTGATTATTATCTTTATAAGTTACATAACCGGATATTGAAAAATAAGATTCTGTGTAAGATGTCGTATGAAAATCATTTTTTCTTGGATTTGATATCACAGCTGATGCTGAATACAATTTGTTAAAACCATGAAATGCTAATTTTATTGCGCCGGTGCCAAGTGAAGTATCAAATACAGGACCGAAATTTTTCCGGTTCCATTTTTGTATGCCATTGGAGTTAAATTTTATTATTTCTGTATAAGATGGTAATCCAAATTTTGAGCCTAATATCGCCAGATAAATATTAGTACAGTTTTTCACTTTCATGTCATAAATGTATTCGGAATAAACCTCATTTCCAAAAGAACGCAGCCATATTTCATTTCCGCTTTGATTGTATTTGATAATAGCAGGTACAGATCTTGAACCATTATAAACCATTCCGCCAACATATATATTATCCATATTATCAGTATCAATATTTCTGTAAATTGCAGATTGCCGGGTTTTCTGCCAAACTATATTTCCCAGCTGATCATAATTGAGAATTACAGCATGAGTATGGGATAATGAATCTGCTGTTTGTCCGGATACTATAATGTTTCCGTTATTTGATACGGTAATATCTTCAAAATAGTCAGTAAGATTATAAATACTGTTATAAATTTTTGTCCATAAATAAATCCCGTTATCATCTAATTTCATCAAAAATCCATCGACATTTCCAATTTGATTATTTGTCATTCCGGCTATTAAAATCTCACCGTTATTACCTAATTTCAATGATTTGCATACATTATTCGAAAAATCGGGAATTAGATAATTTTTATACCATATTAACTGATTATTATTATTAAATTTTACTATTACCAAACTATCAATGTGATTTCCACTAATGAATACTTCACCATTATTTCTTTTCTGGATTTGGCTGAATGAGCCATATCCGTTCAAAAGTAATGTGAAAATTAAATCACCATCTGTATTATAATTTAATATCAATGGTTTTCCTGCAGAATGACCTGCTATATAAATAGTATTGTTATTTAACAACATTGCATATGGTGCATCAGTATTATTTTCGATACCATTGAATCTTCTTTCCCATATAAGAGTGCCTAATGAATTATACTTGATTATAGCAATATCTCCAATCCCTGTGTTAATACCTTTGCTGCACCCGGCAGTATATACATTACCGAATTCATCTGTTGTTATTGAGTATGGTGTATCATCACCATCTGCCGGTCCATTGTAAATACTTTCCCAGTTTGTATTAATTTGAGAAATTGTAAGACTGGTAATAAATAAAAGTACAGGAATGAATGATATTCTTAATGTTTTTAACATTGTATTAATTTTATTGATTATAAGTTAAATTTTGTTACTTTTTTTCCAGTATCCTTCAAACAGATCTTTCATGTATTTTGCGAAGCTTAAATTCCGCATAATAATATCAGCATTTGACTGATCAGGAATTTCGATTGAATCCGTATTTATGAAGACAGAAGTTCCGTCAATAATTGTCATATTCGGAATATCAAAATCACATACCCGCAGATCTTCACCGATTGATTTATATTTCCTGAGAACTTCAGATAAATTTTCTTCATCGGCATCCTGAATTATTCCGTTGAGCGAAATTTTAAAATCCAGCCCGGTTCTGTAAATTGAACGGATTACACCTCCGCGTTTTATGAATTTTTTAGAAAACTCATCTGCTTCATCGCTTACAAGTCCTTTGAATGTGTACATACCGCATATCTCTTTTTTTGCGGTAAGTAAAAATTCTTTATATTTGGCAACACGGTGTTTATTGAAACCCCTTATGAGTTCAATATTTACCGGCTTTTTATTTTTGCTGCTTTCCGCAGAATATTTTTCTTTAATATTAGTAAAGGTGTTTTTAAGCTTGTTTAAGTTATTATTATGTTCCTTAGTTTGGTCCTTTATGATCTTATCCAGTATAATATCAGGGTCTATGATCTGGTATTGCAGTATTTTATCAGTTTCAATTTCGTTGCAGTACCCAAGTTTTACAAATGATTTTAAAATATCATATATTGAACCCCGGATTATCTTAGCTTCATTAACAATTTCAGAAGCGCTCATAATTTTTCCCGATGCCAGCGTAAGCAGTACTTTAGCTTTATATTCGCTAAAGCCTATTTGCTTTAATTGTTCAATTAATGATTCATTTATATTACTCATAAAAATGCTGAACTTGTTAAGTTCAGCAAAATTATAATGAAATTACCGCTGAGTCAAGATATTTAAATGATTTATTTAGGGTAAGTGCAAAATTGTT
>LLZO01000341.1 GCA_001567545.1 Candidatus Tepidiaquacellales bacterium OLB5 | reverse complement strand
TTATCAATGAATGAAAATAAACTGTATGATGCATCCAGCAAATTTTTGAAGGAAAAAACAGTATCACGTACTTCAAAGCTGTATCTTAAAACAGGAATAAGTTTTTCGGCAGTCAGTTCAATTTTTACGGGGTTTTCAGCTAAGCTTAGCTCACTGTAACTGCTTATAATACTGCCCTTTAGCTCGCCAAATGAGTTTACACTTATGGTCCTGAAAGGAAGTGTATAATTGTAAACTGAATCCTTTCCGGTGCTTAAATTCAATGATAAAGTATATTTCCTGTTTGAAGCAAATTTATTCTGCGGGAAAATTTCCACAAGTGAATCATTTTTCCAGCTGTAAACTATTCTTTCACCCGTTGAGTTCTCATCAATTAACTTAAGATTAGACGTAAGGTACTCCCTTCCCGGTTTAAACCGGCTGAAAAATAAATATATGCTTTGATCAGGCAGTACGGTTAGGGAATTATACTCAATTGATGAATAAATAATATTCAGCGAATCTTTGAAATATTTTGATACATCAAGCTCAGGTGATACCTGTTCTGCAGTTGTTAAAAATTTAAGATTAAAATTAATTTTACTTAAAGCTGCTGAATCCTGTATTTCTATATCAAACGGCAGCACTCCGTAGCTTTCCCTTTCACTTGTAAACAGCAGGTTCCTGTCATCATCAATCACTGCCAGCATCCTGTACCTGCCCGGGGCTAAATTGGTAAGAGTGTATACACCGTCAGTACCTGTTTCAGCAGCATAATCGGGAAGCTCATTAACCGGGTCATAATTTTTCGTGAGGTCATAAGCCATAACCGATGCAGTTTTTCCCTGGCTGCCGTAAACCTTTCCTGATACAGAGCCTTTATCAATTTTACTTCCGGTAGAAAAAGCAAAAGCAAGAGGCCCGGTTACCTGGTTGCCTCTTATATCTTTTAATAACGTATTTAGTGAAATTACAAAGGTTTTATCAGGATCAATTTTATAAAATTCTTTCGGAAAAACCACTTCAACATCTTTTGCGCCCCAGTTAAATTCTATTTCTCCTTTAACCTGCGGAGAAGTTCTGAAAGCATCCTGAAAGCTGCGGCGGTCAATATACTCATCAAACTCAAAAATTATGGAGTTTCCGCGGAAATTTGTCTGGTTTTTTGCCGGGCTGATAATTTTAACTTCAGGCGGGGTTTTATCTTCATCGCCGCCGCCCGGCGGCTGTTGATTTGCGCAGGAGGAAGCGAAAATTATAATAAAAATTAAACTGAATAAAAAACTCAGATTTTTAACTTTTTCTATTAAAATCAGGCTGTCCAATATTCAAATATAGTGAAAATTTTAAAATTTACATAATTCCCTAAGATACGGAATATCACCTATTGAGTGTATTGAATAACCATTATAACTATACCATATTCGTAGTAGATATACATAGATATATCACGTACGGTCTGACAAATTTATACCGTAATTACGTTAGGATACACAGGCAAAAATATGAAAAGTGGGATAAAAATATTACTAAATTTAACAACAGGAGTATTATTACTTTTCTTATATAATTTTATTGTTCTTTCACAGAATGTTTCGGTTAATAATGACCAGATAAGCACATCTGACGAGAACAGCAGTAATGTAATTATACTGGAAGGTGCGCCTGAGGAAAAATCTCCGGGAGAAAAAACCCCCGGCGATAATACAAAAGATAAGCAAAATCCGACGGAAACAAATGAAATTACAAGGTTCATTGCTGAAGAATTAACCGGAGGAACATGGGTTTTAAGCAATACTGAGATTAAAAAGCTTAACGCTATGAACATTACCAAATGGAATGCAGCCGGCAATGAGTTAAATGCAGTATGTACCTGGAAAGATAAGATAGAAATAGTACATACAGTTGAATCCGGATTTAAATGGCAGGACCCGCCTAAAACCATGAAACCCGGAGAATACCTGAACCTAGAAGCAATATATACAAATGTAGATTACAGCACAACAGCAAACCTGAATACAGGCATAAAAATGTTCTTTGGAAGAATTGGCGGTGATGTAAAAAATCCGGAGCCTAATTCAATTGAAGTTTTAAAGCTGAACAAAGATTATAAGCAGTACAACAACGAAGTTAAAAAAGGGTTTTTTTATGCGCCTAAAACCCTGTTCGATGTTTCTAAAATGTGCCAGCTTGTTGTAGACTGCTACATCGGAAAAGATCATTATGTAACAATTTATACATATACATATCAACCATAAGATTTTCTGCTATACCAGCATTAGCTGATAGTATTCCCTACTAATTAGCAGATGAACCGGGGCTTACGAAGTAAGCCCTTTTTTTTTATCCCCTCAAAAACTTATATTTACATTTAATTGTTAAGTAAATAAATAAGTATCCATAAATGCCAATAAAAATAATATTTACAGTTATTATTTCTTTGTTTTTTTGTTTCTTCCGGTAATTCACAAACTCCGGTAATTATCAAAGAAAACAAAGGTAATGTAAATTCAGTTAATTTTACACCAGATTCCGGACAGCTGATAAGCGCGGATGAAAAAGGAAATTTATTATTTTTTGAGACTTCTGCATTTTCCAAAACTTACGGAATAAACAACGGCAGCAATATTACCAGTATTAATTTTTCTCCGGTAAATAACAACCAGGCTGTGTACACAACTTACGAAGGCGGGGTTTATATAATTAAGGCTGACACAAAGGAAATTATAAAAAATTTTTCCAAATCCGGAAATGTTTATTATGCAGTTTATTCCAATAATGGCGATAAACTGGTAGTTGCATATACAAGGGAACCTACCGAGAAAGAACAGAATAAAGGGATAAGGCTGAATTTTATAGTTGATATTCATGAAACCGTGAAATTTGAAAAAACCAAAACGCTGCGGTTAAGCATCCCCAATGACCCGGACGGCGAATTATTCGGCAGCAATATTTTTGAAACATACAGGTTCAATTCATTTAACTGCGCTTTCAGCCAGGATGATAATTATCTTACAGCAGGTTCAATGGGCAAAAATATTGCAGTTTACAGCTTTGAGCTTAAAAAGTTTGCCCCGGTTTATAAGGGTCATTCAGGCAGGGTAATGTTTGTTGTTTTTTCTGATGACGGTAATTATATGGCAAGTACCAGCAAGGATGAAACAGTTAAATTATGGGATATAAAAGGAGGAAACACTATAATTACCTTAAAAGGCCATTCAGGCAATGTAAATTCAGCTTCATTTTCACCGGACAGTAAATATCTTGCTTCTGCAAGCAATGATGAAACCGTTAAGATATGGGATGTAAAAACTTCTGCTTTGGTACATACATTAAAAGGATTTGATTCCGAGGTTATTTCTGTTAAATTTTCGCCTGACGGAAAATATTTGGCTGCAGGCTGTGAAGATAAAGTTCTGGTCTGGAAGACAGAGGATATACTTAAAATCGATTAAAAAGTGAAGGGTCCTGTTTGGTCAGGACCCTTCGGGTTAATGGAGGAGGCTATTTTGGGGAAAAAGCTGAGGAAGAATCTTACAATAATGAGTATCAAGGTCCCGGCTTTCGCCGGTACGAAGCTGGCTGCAACCGTATTTGAAAGCAGAGCAGCAGATGATGCTTTCTTCTCGAAGCCAGCCTCGTGACGTCAACCCTAATACCTCAGGGTTATTGTATTTTGTCAATAGCGGGACAAGAACTTTAAAAAAATTTTAATCCATCTGCCTTCTTAAAAAAGCAGGTTTATCATCATTTGATATTTTGAATTCATCTGAATTGAAATCGAAATCTTCGATATCCATTTCTTCATTTCGTGATCTTATCTTATGCAGGTCTTCATCGCTTAACAGCTTGTTTCTGCGGACTGCAGGAATGTCGTAATTCTGAAGTTCCTGCTGTGTTGAAGGTATCTTAACAATATTTGTTTCCCTTTCAACATCAAGCAGCAGATTTTTTGATTTTACTTCTTCTTTTTCAGGGTAAGTATTTGATTGTTTTGCCTGTACTGTAGTAAAACCTGTAGCAATAATTGTAACAATTACCTCATCTTCAAGCCTGTCATCAGAAACCACACCCCAGATAAGCTTACCGTAATTGCAGCCTGCTGCCTGCTTGATAAGCTCAGTCATGGATTTCAGGTCAGATATCCTGAAGTTAGGATCAGCAATAATATTTAGCAGTATTGATTTTGAACCGGCAATTGAAACACCTTCAAGAAGCGGGTTATCAATAGCTTCCTGTGTAGCTCTTAAAGCTTTGTTCTCTCCCTTAGCATAACCGATACCCATCAATGCATCGCCCATATCACGCATAATGGTTTTTACATCGGCAAAATCAACATTAACTTTTCCTTTTTTAGTGATAATATCACTAATTCCTCTTGTAGCATTATAGAGCACATCATCTACCTTCCTGAAGCTGTTATCCAGCGTAACTTCTTCCCCGAATACCGAAAGAAGCCTTTCGTTCGGAATAACAATACATGAATCGACTTCCTGCTTGAACCTCTTTAATCCTTCATCAGCAATCCTTAGCCTGTCTTCACCTTCAAAATCAAACGGCTTGGTAACAATACCAACAACCAGCGCGCCGGTAGCCTTAGCAATCCGTGCAACAGCAGGCGCTCCGCCTGTACCGGTACCGCCGCCCATACCTGCAGTAATAAATACCATATCACAGCCTCTTACAACCTGCTCAATTTCTTCGCGGCTTTCTTCAACTGCTTTTGCGCCTTTTGATTCATCCATACCGGCGCCAAGCCCAAGCGTTGTATTTCTGCCTATTTGAATCTTGATCTCTGCCTTGCTTCTTTCAAGGTCCTGTATATCAGTGTTCAAAGCTATAAAATCAACACTATCCAGACCCTTTTCGATCATATTGTTGATAGCATTGCCTCCGGCGCCTCCAACACCAATAACCTTGATTTTTGCACCATATGTTGCATCAGTAACAAGTGAAATTGCCATTTTAATTTTCTCCTTCTCTTTCCCCCAGAAAGGAATTTAAGTTTAGATTATTTATTAAATTAATTTTCAATTATATTTTTTAAAAATTTAAAGTTCGTCAAACCAGTGTTTAATTCTTTCAAAAACATTTTTTAAACCGGGATGTTTTTTTCCTTTTAAAGATTTAGCGCTTTTTTTATGGCTAAGGTATTTCATTCTGTGCAGTATTAGCCCAATACCGGTAGCATAGATGGGGCTTTCAACTTCCTTTATCAGTCCGCCGCCAATATCCATTGGCACACCTAAATTAACCTCGGTTCCAAGTACCTGTGAAGCAAGCTCCTTTGTTCCGCGAAGCAGTGAGCCGCCGCCTGTAATTACTACACCTGCAGGCAAATAGCTTTCTATTCCGGAACGTTTAATTTCCTGCCCTGCAAGTACAAACAGCTCTTCCATCCTTGCCTGGATTATCCTTGCAATTATGCTCTTTTCAATTTTCAGAGGTTTTCTGCCTTTTATTCCCTGGATAGTTATTATATCATCATTGATAATTTCACTCACCATTGCATAGCCAAATTCTTTTTTAATGCGCTCGGCTTCTTTTTCTTCAATTCCCAGTGTTTCAGATATATCATTTGTCACCTGGCTGCCTGCAATTCCAATACCGGCAGTATGTTTTATCACACCTTTTTTGAAAACTGCAATATCAGTAGTTCCGCCGCCTATATCAATCATTGCAACACCAACTTTTTTCTCGCTTTCATTCAATACAGCATATGAAGAAGCCAGCGGTTCCAGAACAATATCATCAATATCCACCCCGCTGCTCTGAACGCAGTTAGAAAGATCGTCTATCTGTGAAACAAGACCGGTTAAGATATTTACTTTAGCTTCCATCCTTAAACCAAACATTCCTATCGGAAGGTCAAATATCCCGTCTTTGCTGTCGATAATGAATTCCTGCGGTATCACATCAATTATTTTTTCATCCTTGCTCAGCTTCAGGCTTTTTGCACTTTCATACAGCCTGTCAATATCATCTTCGGTAATTATCCTGTCCGGATGAGCAATAGCTACTATGCCTTCGGACTGAATACATCTTATATGCGGCCCGGCAATTCCGACAGTTACTGATTTAATGTCAAAACCTGAACGTTCTTCCGCTTCTTTTACTGACGCTTTTATTGATTCAAGTGTTTTCCCGGGGTTTACAACCATTCCCCTTGATAAACCTGTTGATGGTGACTTGCCGACACCAAGTATGTTAAGCCTTCCGTCATCCCTTACCTGGGCAACAATAGTGCAGATCTTGGTAGTACCTACATCTAAACCAACAATAATATTTTCTTCACTTTTTTTCTTTGCCATTTTTAATTTTAGCGCTTTTTAATTTATTCCGCCTGTTCAGTATTATTTTTAATTATTACAAGGTCTTTGAATCTAAGATCAATATACCTGAATGAATTAAGTGTTTTATAAACCCTTACCTGTTTTAAAAAACCGTTTAGTTGAACAAGTTTTTTATCAATTGCTCTCCTTAACATTGTATTATTGATATCCCTTGATACTGTTATGCTCCTGTTCAGGTTTTCTACCGAGCTGTAGTCCAGCAGGTAAACCGGGGTAGCGTCGTCACTGGTTATAATTACCAGGCAGCTGCTGTCAGAAAAATTAATTTCCGATATATAATTGAACAGGCTTTTGTTCAGCTTAATTGACTGGCTGATTATATACTGAGCAATTTTAAGATTGTTCAGATCATTATTGCTGTATGTATTAGGGCCAAGCTCACTGCTTAACCCGCTGATAACCGGCAGATCGATGTTAGAATGCTCCTTTTTTACAGGGTATAATGTTAACTGGTCATCTATTAGAAACATATCGCTGCCATTTGTTGCAGCTGCAAACGGATTCTTCTCGGTAATATCAATTTTTACAGCAGTTCCTTCTTTAAGTACTACAACCTTTTTAATATTAGGATGTTTTGCAAGTCTTGTTTCTATAATATCCAGCGAAAGCTGGTTCGAACAGATCAATGAATCATTTATCTTTGCAAAATCGAACAGTTCTTCCTTTGAAAGCGTGATATTTCCGTTCAGCTCAACACTTCTTATTGTGGACTTATCTTTCCATAATCCTGAAAGCACAATACTTGAAAAAGTGAATAAAATTACAACTGTAAAAAGTAAAATTATCTTCCAATTCTTCATACTTTCACCTCCGTAAATCCAACAAGCTTAACTTCCATTTCAAGTTCAACACCTGTTTTTTCAAAGACCCTGCTTTTAACAAGCTTAACAAGCTCAATGACATCATTTGCAGAAGCATTATCAAAATTCACAATAAAATTTGCATGTTTTGGAGATACCATTGCTCCTCCGAATTTTGTTCCTTTCAGCCCGCACTGATCAATTAATATTGCAGCTTTTTTATCCCCCGGATTTTTAAATACGCATCCTGCATTGGGAATCTCGACTGGCTGGGCTTCATTACGGTGAATAATTAATTCTTTTCTTCTTTGAGATATTTGTTCTTTTTCGCCTTTTATCAGCTTAAATGAAGCTTCTAAAACCACAGTATTTTTAAGTTCACTGCTGCGGTATTTAAATCCGCATTCATCCTTTTTTAATGATTTAAGCTTGCCGTTCTTTATCACTTTTACTTCAGAAACATGATCGGCAGTTTCACCGCCGTAAGCGCCGGCATTCATAACCAATGCGCCTCCTACTGTTGCCGGTATGCCGGCAAGCATTTCAACACCTGAATAACTGTTCTGTATGCAGAAATCTACAAACCTTGCGATCTTTACACCTGCCCCGGCAATTACCATTTCATTTTCTGTTTTAAGGTAATTAAAGCCGGTTTCAAGATTAATAACTATTCCCCTTATACCGTCATCACTAATAAGAATATTGCTTCCGTTACCCATTACATAATAAGGCACAGAATGTGATTTAGCATATTCAACTATATTTATTACATCATCAATATCAGCCGGTTCTACAAAATAATCAGCATCACCGCCTATACGGAAAGTAGTATACCTTGCCAGAGGCTCATTTAAGGTGATCCTCCCTTTAAAAATTTTCTGTATTTCTGAAATTGATATCAATTAATTTTTGCTGTTCAAAATATTTACAAAATCGCTGCAAAGATTTGTGACATCTCCTGCTCCCTGGAACACTATAATATCTCCGGGCTGAAGGCTGTTTAACAAATGAGCCAGGATATCATTTCTGCTGCTAATAAGCTTAATATTCATATTAATTTTCAAAGCTTCATTTAATATAAGCCCGCTTGTAATGCCCTCTATCGGCTTTTCTCTTGCGGGGTAAATATCCATAAGAACAACTTCATCACTTATTTTTAACGCTTCTGCAAATTCCCTGTAAAAATCCCTGGTTCTTGTGAATAAATGGGGCTGAAATACCGTTCTAAGCCTTCCGTGCTGCAGTTCTTTAATTCCGCTTAAGCTTGCTTTAACTTCAACCGGGTGATGAGAATAATCATCATATACTTTAATTCCGTTTGAATCATATTTCAGCTCAAGCCTTCTGTCAACTGTCCTGAAACCTGCAATACTTGACCTGTATTTTTCAAAGGGAATTTCAAGCACTTTTGATACTGCAAAACATGCTGTTGAATTAAGCGCATTATGTTTTCCCGGCATATTTAACTCAATATTATCATACCTGCTGTGTGAATTAAGTATGTTAAAATTCAGGGAATTGTTGCGTGCGCTGTAATCTATTATTTTAAGATAATTTTTTTCATCATAACCGTAAGATATCTTTTCACGGTTTATCGTATTCATAAAGCTTTTTATATTTTCATCATCGCCGCAGTAGATCATATATGCCCCGTATTTAGACCTGTCGCAAAACTGCCTGAATGTGTTTTTAATATCTTCCAGGTCTTTATAAATATCCAGATGATCGGAATCAATATTAGTTATCACAGCTATATCAGGCCGCAATGCAAGAAAAGACCTGTCATATTCATCAGCTTCCACAACAGCATATTTACCGTTTCCGAACCTGTATGCGCCGCCATCGAACAGTTTTACGTTTCCGCCGACAAATATTAAAGGGTCAAGCCCTGCATCTACCAGAAGCTTCCCTATCATGGCTGTAGTTGTTGTTTTACCGTGTGTACCGCTTACAGCTATCAGGTATTTATCATTCACAATCTCTCCAAGCATTTCTGCACGCCTTACAAGCCTTATTCCAAGTTCTTCTGCCTTTATCATTTCAGGATTATCTTTTTTAACTGCAGAAGTATATACAACAGTATCAATTTCTTCAGTAATATTCATTGCTGAATGGCTGTAATATATTTTTGCACCCATGCTCACCAGTCTCTGTGTAATCAGGGTTTCTGTCATATCGCTACCGGAAACACTGCAGCCGTTCCTGATATAATATTCAGCCAGGCCGCTCATCCCTATTCCGCCAATCCCTATAAAATATATATGCTTAATAGCCATTTTTATAATTATATCTTCAGCTTACCCCTGAAGTTTTTCAGCCGGCTGTTTAATTTTTAAAAATTCGTTAATAAGCTCACCGCCTCTTTCAAAATCATTTGCCCTTATTCTAAGCTGTTTTCTTCTGTTTTTAAGTTTAAGCTTTATAATCCTGTATGTCATTTCTTCATCACGTTTCCTTCTTCTGCCAATCTTAACATTCAGGATATCACTGAAGAGCACTTCCCTTTCACCGAACCTGTTCCTGAAAATTATCCTGTCGTCCTTTAAAATAATTTTAGGCGCTCTTATCAGGTTTACAATTACAATGAACAGAAAAATAACAATGAATAAGATCAGGATATAAAAAATCGGGTCATTATAAAGCAGCCTGAAACTTTCACCTGTTGTCCCCCTAATTATTACATATGCAGCGAAGAACAGCAGGTATATTACCAGAGACTGGTAATAAAAATCCATCCGGTGTTTATGAATTTTTTCCTGCATATTAATTCTTTCTTTTATTCACAAGCTCTGTCAGCATTTTAGCTATTTTAGCTGCCGCATTTTTATCTGCCATGCCTGTGATATTATTTCTGTATACCTGAAGCTTTTTTTCGTCATTTATCAGTCCAAGTATCCTGGCCTCAAGCATTTCTATCAGATCTTTATCCAGCAGAATTTCACCGGCATTCTTTTCGGCAACTGCCTTTGCATTTTTTTCCTGGTGATTTTCTGATGCCAGAGGATAAGGAACCAATATTGATGCCAGCCCAAATCCGGCAAGCTCCATAATTGTAGAAATTCCCGCACGGCATATTACAAGATCACATGCTGAGTATGCACGGTCAATTCTTTCTATATATTTTAAAACTTTCACATAATTATTACCGGATAATGCGGAATTAATTTTCTCAAAATCCGTTTCACCTGTCTGCCAGATAACCTGGATTCCGTTACCGGTTAGCTTATCA
The DNA here is from genome assembly GCA_001567545.1 of Candidatus Tepidiaquacellales bacterium OLB5. Classification (GTDB taxonomy): domain Bacteria; phylum Bacteroidota; class Ignavibacteria; order Tepidaquicellales; family OLB5; genus OLB5. The sequence continues at coordinate 593 of LLZO01000341.1, read as the reverse complement.
ATACATTTCAGCAAAGCCGTGTTAATTGAACCTGCCCCCTGGCTTCCGCCAAATGCAAATAATATCTTTTTTTCAGCTTTAAGCCCAAAAAATTCTGCAGCTTCAGCTCTTGAATATTTTTGCATATTCTGCCTTACCGGGTAAGACATTACCGTGGTGTTATCACTTCTTTTCAAAAACTTTTTTGTACCTTCAAAATTCAATATTACCTTATCAGCTTTCGGGGAAATAAGCTTAACTGTCACCCCGGGGTAAAAATTACCTTCTTCAATAACATTGATAATGTTCATGGATTGCGCCGCTTTTAAAACCGGGCCTGAAACATATCCGCCGGTCCCGTAAACCAATTGTGGCTCAAAATTTTTCAGTATTTTTTTTGAATCTTTCAGTGCTTTTATTACTTTATATGCTGATAAAAAATTTTTTAAATTCAGGCTTCGTTTAAAACCTGATACTTCAATGGTTTCAAGCTGGTACCCGTTTTGAGGTATAATTTTTTCCTCAATTCTCCCTTTTGCGCCTATGAATTTTATTTCAATTTTGCTGTTCATTTTAACAAGCTCGTCTGCAATTGCAATTGCCGGATATATATG
>LLZO01000340.1 GCA_001567545.1 Candidatus Tepidiaquacellales bacterium OLB5 | reverse complement strand
CTGGTTTAATTTCATTATCCCATGCCAAAGCCATATAACGGGTCCAATTTCGCCTCATGTTAAGGTCCTGGTTAAGCGAGCTCATAATAAAAACAGTATCAACATTGGCAGCAACAATCTGTTCTTCGGTGGTTGAGCCTGCTTTTTTACGGGAAAATTTTGTTTTCCTTGGCAGCACCGCTTTTATAAATGCTTTAGGTTCATTTTCAAGATGTTCAATTACAACCCAGTCACCGACAGCAGGCAGCAGGTTAGTATCTTCGGCAGTATAGAAAAGCTTGCCTGATTTTTCAGCACTCAGCTCGCCGAAAGCTGAATACAGCCCGTAATAATTCCTGTGTTCAACTGCTACCCTTGCGGCATGTAATTTTTTTGGATCATATTCTGCAAAATATGCTTCAAAAAAATCATTGAACCCGAAGTTTTTTATATCGTATTTTTTATTCAAAATAGTTTTAAATAATTTTCAAGAAACTTTTTAGTTATTTTAAAGCAGCATCCATTTCTATATGGTATAAATCCAAATTCTTCGTTTATCCTGTACATATACTTGTTCCACGGCATAGTATCTGTGGTAATATACCTGAATACTTTATTTTCTTCGAGCATTTTTAGATATAGTTTTGCTTTAAGATAACGGGCAATGCTATTGCCTCTGTGCTTTTTATCTACTGCTGTCAGTGCTCCTACATGACGCAATGTATCAGGCTTTGATGAATCAATGCAAATTGAACAATATCCTGCAATTTCATCTTTATCATCAAGTAAGATATACATAGGTGCAGATATACCATTTTTTAAGCGAATTTCTTCAACTGATCTTATATATTCAGCGTTAACAACAGGCAATTTGGCCGGGTAAGGATTTAGCTCAAACATATCCAGAAAACTTTGGTTATAGAATTTAACAAATTGATTTAAAAGCCTTTCGGGTAACAATGAATAATATTCAAGCCTCCAATTTTCGAGCGGATTATTAAGTATTATAGATTTATAAAAATCAGCATCCATATCTTTTCGTTCAAGCCGTGATATTATATATTCTTCATCAATTGCTGCCCCTGCCTTTTTTAAATTTGTATAAATCGCCCGACGGTAAGTATAGTAAAAGGAAACAGTGAAATTGTTTATATTCATAATTTCATAAAACTTATTTAATACTGCTTTCAAGAGAACTTCATCAATTTCATCATATACAGTATCAAAACCAAAATACAGCTCATTATTCCACACTGATTCATCCATCCAGCAAACAGCTTTTCCATCAAGAAATACTGCATACTGGCGGTAAGTGTTATCATTTTTCTCTGCTTCAAGCTTTTGATGCCGGAACTCGTCAGGGGTTCTGGTCTTTCTGATTTCCTCCATATAATGTTTTCGAGCAATTTCTTCACAAAGCTCATAAAATTGATGCCATTGTTCACTGTAAAGGTGTTTTGCTCGTTTGATCTCAATATTATAATTTTTTTTTCTGCAAATGGATTATAATTTAAAATTACAGACAGTTTCCGATAAAGTCGGGAAGTTCCAAAAGTATGTACTGCTGTTCTTCATATTACTTCCTTAAAACCAATATTTGTTCTTTTGAACTGCTGTTAAAATCCTCGCGTTCAAAGCTGCCGTAAAAATTTTCCAGCCTGAATTTTGTTCTGCCAGCCAGGTTTTCCAGCTCATAGCGGAAGAAATACCTCATCGGGCGGTAAATTCATCAGTCATTTCCCTGCCGTTCTCATCCCAGATAAACCGGAATTTAAGATCGAGCAGCTGCAGATGATTCTGATAGCTTACTGTAACATATCTTTGCAGCCTGCTGCCGGGTTTATATTCACCGTCAAACTCCAGCAGGTCACTTACCGGATTTAACAGCCGTTTAATATCTGGATTGAATACATCGAATATCAGTCTGCCTCCGTCATCCAGCACATTGTATATACAGTTCAAAGTATTAAGCTGGTCTTCTATTGTAAGCATATGCTGAAAAACCCTGAACGGCATAATTACCAGGCTGAATGACTTGCCTGAATCAAACCTGCGAAGGTCTTCCTGCCATATGCGGTAATGCTCAGCTGCCGGAATTTTTTCCTTCAGACGGGCAAGCATTCTTTCACTGAAATCAACACCGTAAATATCAGCTCCCATATTTAAAGCAGGAACAAAAATCCTGCCGGTACCGGCACCTGCTTCAAGTATCCTTCCCCCTGCATTCTTTATTTCTTCACTATAGAATTTTTGCGCAGGTTTCAGGAATTCAAGTGTATCATATACAGGATCATAGAACCTTGATATAGCTTCATTGTAATAGTATTCATTTTCCATTAATCGTTTCCTTTCTTTCCCGGTTCAGAATATTATTATGTTCAACAAAATACTTAATTGTATCGTGATGTTTTTTCCAGGCATTCCATACACTAAATGCCCATTTTTCCACAGCCTGTTTGTGTTCATCAATGTTCTTTGCAGCGGCAACATCTGTAATATTTAATGTACCTTCAAAATCAGGAAGCGGGTCAAGCCATACATACTGCTCTTTGAATTTTGAAATATTCAGCATTACATCATTTGCATGTTTTCCGCTTATTCCTTTTTCCAGCTGTAAATAAAGCCGGGTAAGATGAATAAAAACAGACTGAATTTCTTTTCTGCCCGGTTTACCCGGGTGCTGGGCTGCGTAAGTATCCACAGTAAGGCGGTGGCTCTGCCAGAGCTCGTTATATTCCGTGTATTCTTTGGCAAGCACACCGCAGAAAATATCCCAGCAGCCTGCATCGGAACCGATGTAGGCATGTTTGGGTCCGCTGATATTTTTTATATCAGCACCGCATCCGTAACATTTTATTAATTTATTATGCATTTAATTTTTCGTTCTTTAACATGCCGCTCCTAACGGAGCTAAGAATTGTGAATTGTTGTAAATCAGATCTATTGCTCATTGTTTATTGCTCACAAGAAAATTACGGAGTAATTTTCGATGTCCCGCTTCAGCGGGATTGTTCATTGTTAAGCAACATTCATAACTTCTTTTTCGCGCTGCTCTCTAAGCTGGCGGGTATACAGCCTGTAATAGATACCCTGTTTTTTCATAAGCTCGTGGTGGCTTCCGTCTTCGGTTATCCTGCCGCGGTTTATAACAAGGATCCTGTCACAGTATTTAATAGTTGAAAGCCTGTGCGCAATAACAATAGAAGTGCGTCCTTCCATAATACCGGCAATACCGCGCTGTATTTTGGCTTCCGTTAACGTATCAACCGAAGAAGTAGCTTCATCCATTATGAAGATCCTGGGGTCAGCAAGCACAGCGCGCGCGAATGAAATGAGCTGTTTTTCGCCCATGCTTAAATATTCGCCTCCTTCGCCGACCTGTTCATTAAGCCTGTGGATAAAGTCTTCTGCACCAACTATTTGCAGAGCGTTTATGATTTCCATATCACCGGCTTCATCCCTGCCGTATTTGATATTTTCCTTGACAGTACCGCTGAAAAGGTGCGGGGTCTGCAGAACAACACCAAGCTGGCTGCGGAGCGAGTGCATCGTCATATCCTTATAATCAACACCGTCAATTTTCAGTACACCGCCTGTAGGTTCATAAAACCTGCAGATAAGATTAATGATGGTTGATTTGCCGCCGCCTGTTTCACCCACCAGCGCAACAGATGTGCCTGCTTCTATATGCAGGTTCATATCCTTTATAACAGGCTTTCCTTCTTCATAATGGAAAGAAATATTATCAAATTTTATATCACCGTATATCCTGCCGTATTCACCTGCACCGGGTTTATCGGTTATCAGTGCTTTTGTATCAATAAGCGAAAATATCCTTTCACCGGCAGAAATACTGTTCTGCGCCTGTGAGTAGAAGCGAGATATATCCAGTATCGGCTCAAATATCATAGTTGCATAGCCAAAAAATGCAGCCAGAGTACCTACTGTAATTGCAGCGGGAATGGTAATAGCCATAGAGCCGCCATAATAAATTACAAAAGCAGCTGCAACGGAACCGCCGAAAATTACCAGCGGCATAAAAATAGCCTGGAAGTATGCAGCTTTGTATGAAGATACCTTCATTTTTTCGCTGAGGTATTTAAAGTCATCGCTTACGCGCTCTTCCTGCACAAGGCTTTTGTTCACTTCAACACCGTTAATATGCTCATTGAACCTTGCAGTAATTTCACTGTTGTATTTCCTGGCTTCGCGTGAATATTTCAGTATTAGCATTCTTAATTTGAATGATATCAGCGTAAGTACCGGAATAGTTAATGTAATTATCAGCGCAAGCTTCCAGTTATAAATGAACATTGATGTTACACAGAAGATTATCATTCCCCCGCCCCAGACAACTTCGATCATTGACCATGAGATTAGCTCGGTTACTTTTGCCGTATCGCTTGAAATCCGCGATAGCAGCCAGCCCACAGCAGATTTATCGAAGAATGAGAACGAAAGCTCCTGCAGCTTTTTGAAAAGCTCCTGCCGGATATCATACATAACATATTCCTGAATTTTGCCGGCAAAGTTAATGAAGCTGAACACACCTATTGAAAGCATTAAACCCAGCCCCAGGAAAATAAGCCCGTACTGATTCAATGCAGTCTGATCAACCGGCGGCATAGTTCCTGTAAGCCTGTAGGATTCCACTGCGGGAACAATAACATTATCAAGCAGGCTAAGCCATACAAGCGGGTAAACCGCTTCTACCAGTGCAACAAGCAGAACAAACCCGGTGAATCCCGCTACCCATTTGGGATAGCGGAGGCTGTATTTCATAAGCCTTTTTAAAAAAGGCCAGAGCGCTCCTTTTGTTTTAAATTGTTTATCTTTTAGTTTAGACATTTTTTATACTTTATAAAAATCATTATTAATTTATCCGGGACTAAAGTCCCATTTTTTTTTGTAATCTTAATCGCAGTTTAATATCTCACTCAATGAGAGAAAACCCGTATCTAATAAATTTTAAATCTTTCTGAGTAGCCACGAGCTTTAGCTCGTGGAATAAAAATGTGAATATTATAGCGGCTTTAGCCGCAATTGGGACTAAAGTCTCTGATTTTTCCGAACTTTTAGCCACGGGATAAATTCCTTGGCTAATCAATTATAATTTATGTCAAAGAACCTAACTTTTGTTCTATTTTTGCCTTTTCACTTTTTATTTTTGCCTTATCAATATCCTCATTAATCTCATCTTCAATCGAAACCTGTATATCGAATATTTTTTTATAGAAACCGTTATTGCTGATAAGCTCATCATGCGTTCCCTGCTCAATTACCCTGCCTTTATCCAGTACAATTATCCTGTCGCAGTCCTGCACTGAAGTTATCCTGTGCGCAATTACGATTGTAGTTTTGCTTTTTGTAATGCCTCTTAATGCTTTCTGGATCTCGAACTCAGTTTCAGTATCAACTGCGCTGGTCGAGTCATCCAGCACAAGGATATCGGGATTCTTAAGCAGTGTTCTGGCAAGCGTTACACGCTGCTTCTGCCCGCCTGAAAGCGTTACCCCTTTTTCGCCGATAACAGTATCATATGACTGTGGAAATATATCATTTATGATATCGTGAATATTTGCAACCTTGGCAGATTCAACTATCTCATCGATATGAGTATCGGGGTTTGCATATGCAATATTTTCCCTGATAGAAGTTGAAAACAGGAATGCCCTCTGCAGCACAACACCAATCTTGCTGCGGATATATGCCCGTGAATATTCCCTTATATCCCTGCCGTCAATTTTAATTACACCGCTGTCCGGTTCATAAAATTTCATAAGCAGTGATATTATTGTTGATTTACCCGAGCCTGTAGGTCCAAGCAGAGCAACTTTTTCACCTGCGTTTATCTTAAGCGAAACACCGTTTAAGATATTTTCTTCTACATCATCATATTTAAAGAACACATTGCTGAATTCAATATTGCCGTCAAGCTCCCTGCCATTGTTATCACTTCCGCTGTAATCTTCCTGCGGGTAGTCCAGCATCGAATAAATACGCTCGATGGCAACACGCGTCATTCCCATTTCGCTGACAAGCTGCGCAAGCCTGCGCATTGGCCAGGTTACATAGCTTGCATAGGTATAGAAGGCGGTGAATTCACCCACGGTAAGCTGGTTATTAAGCACAAAGTAACCGCCGGCAAACAGTGATATAGCAAGCTGTGTGTAAACAAGTACGTCACTGCCGGGCCAGTATATCATATGCAGCTTAAGCAGCTTTAAGCCCCATCTGCGTTTTTCGGCATTCTGCCGGGTGAACTTTTCAATTTCGTAATTTTCCTTTGCAAATGCCTTAACAACACGGATACCGGACAGATTTTCCTGTACCATTGCTGTCAGCTTATCCTGCTCGGCTTCATGTTTTGTCCATATCTCGCCTTCTTTTCTGAAGAAGAAGAACGATGACACAATCATCACAGGGAAAAGCGTGATGGCAATTAATGCATATGTTGAGTTAACCATAAACATCATAATGAATGCGCCGGTAAAAATTGCAGCAAGCCTAATTGATTCCGTAACCTGCATTGTTGCGAACTTGCGGACTGTTTCAACATCACCTGTGCAGCGCTGAATAAGCTCACCGGTAGGTGTTTTGCCGAAGAATTTCATCGGCAGGCGCTGCAGGTGGCTGAAAAGCCTGTCGCGCAGCTTTTTCATAGCCTTTTCTGTTGATGCTGCGGATATTGTGCTTGATACAAGCATTGTAGCGCCGCGCATCAGCGCTATTAAAAGGAAAATTACACCGAGATAAACAAGTATCAGCGATGCATTTTCAATTTTAAGCTCAGGAAGCAGTGAATATATATAACCTGCAATTGTATCTTCACCCGGCTGAAAGTTTTTGCCGGTGATGAAGAATGCTATAATTTTATCGACTGCAATCTGCAGTATTTTAGGCTCAAGCAACCTGAATGCAACTGAAAGTATAAGCAGCAGCGAAGCTGCAATGTATTCATACTTCCATTTTCCGAGTATTTCAAATAATTTCTTTAAACTTTTCATTTTAAACTTTCGTTTTAGACTTCTTTTATTTGCGAACTGCTTTAGCAGCGAAGCAATCTCATACTATTTTTGGGATTGCTTCAGGTACTAAAGTACCTTCGCAATCAATGAGTCAGTACAAAAAAAAACCGCGAGTCTTATTTTTGACCCGCGGTTTGCGTAAACTTGTGTATTTTATGAGGTTCTATCCCAGAAGCCTCCGTTTATCGCTAACCAGCGGGCATAAAATGTCCATGAAGAGCACTGTAATCGGTGCTGTGTTCTGGATCATATATATTTTAATGCCGTTTCTCATCTTTTTATTATTTTATTTTTAGAGTCCTTTTAAATATCTCTGGTTAGTTATAAATTATTGTTAGTTAAAAATTGTATCTATTGTGTTATTACAAACTTACAAATTTTTTTTTGAGTGTCAAGAAAAGATAAAAATAAATTTCAGGAAATGTGAAAAAAATAATTTAAATCAGAAAATTATTTTTATTAGTAAGCTCCAAGGAACTGACAAAAGCTAAAAAGTATCACAATATAGTCATTTCACCGGTAAGTATGTAATGTTTTATCACCCTTATTAATTAAATTATTATTATTTTTTCCTGCCTCAGGTAACTGCCTTTCTGCCTGCACTGCCGTTTCGGCAGACAGGTGCTGAAGCTGCGGCAGTCATGAATACCTGACGCTGCAAACACAGTTGATGCACTCCCGAAAAAGAATCTATAAACCTTTACAAAGGGGGGTTTTATTATACTTCAATTTCACCGCTAATAACGGTCACGGCTTCGCCGGTGAGCATTACTCTGTCTCCGTTTATCTTTATTCCAATCGTGCCTCCCCGCTCTGAGGCCTGGTAGGCTTTGAATGTATCCTTGCCAAGCCGCCCGTGCCAGTATGGCGCAAGCGCACAGTGGGCTGAGCCTGTTACGGGGTCTTCCTGGATGCCTTTTTCAGGCGCAAAGAAGCGTGATATAAAATCATAACCCTGTTTACCGTATTCAGCATCGGCTTTTGCTGTGATGATTGTTCCCCACCCCGGAAGCGTAAGCATTATATCGAAGTTTGGTTTTAAGTTCAGAACATCAGCCTCGCTGTTCAGCTCTATTAAGTAATTCCATTTTGTCATGCCAACATATTTTGGCTGCACTCCGCCGATTGCTTTGATAAGCTCCGGGGGATAATCAATTTTTTTCTGCGGTATTGCGGGGAAATCAAGTCCGATCTCTCCTTTGTAATAATCTGCTTTAAGCAGACCGCTGCGGGTGCTGAACTTTATTGTTTCATCTTTTTCGGCAATGCCTTCCTGCCACATAATATGTGATGAAGCAAGTGTAGCATGTCCGCAGAGATCAACCTCGCTGACCGGTGTCATCCAGCGGAGGCTGTAGGTATCTGAATCCTTTTCCTTAAGCACAAAAGCTGTTTCAGCCAGGTTAAGCTCGAATGCAATGCTCTGCATAAGGCTGGTGGGGATTTCTTCTGAAAGCAGGCACACTGCTGCGGGATTTCCTTTGAAAGGTACATTTGTAAATGAATCGACTGTGAAGATGGGAAGTTTCATTGGTTTTATAGATTTAAATTTTTGAGCGGTTTGGTTTTATTTTCAAAGATAAAGGGAAGTGTGAAATTTTACAAGGCAGACCCTGATTTACATGATTTACTTGATTTTGATGATTTATGGATATACATGATTTCTATTTTTATGTCATACCCGCGAAAGCGGGTATCCAAACGAAATTTATCGATAAGTCAACGATGTATGATAACTGAAAAGTCTTTTACGAACTTTTAAAAAAAACTCGAATTTAAATTGTTCTATCAAAAATATCGACCTTCTTAAATAAAGCTTCTTCAACAACTAATCTCTGGATACCCGCTTTCGCGGGTATGACAGGCAATAAAAAAAAGCCGCTCAAATTTGAGCGGCTTTGAAAAATCTTGTTTGATTAAAATTATTTTGTAAATACCATTTTCTGAACTTCGACCATTTCAGGGGTTTTAATCCTGTAGAAATAAACGCCTGAAGGAAGGTTTGAAGCATTGAATGAAACTGAATGCTCGCCTTCTGACTGGTTTTCATCAACCAATACAACAACTTCACGTCCAAGGCGGTCATAAACCGTTATCTTAACGCTGGTTGAATTCCTTAATGTATAATTGATCTTTGTTTCAGGATTGAACGGGTTAGGATAGTTTTTAGTATTAAAATATGACTCACCGCTGTACAAATCAGTCTGTGCAACTTCCTGCTTAAGCTCTTTGCTGTATCTTTCGGCAATCATAGCAACGCCTGTTTCAACCGGACCTGCTGCAAAATCTTTGCCTGTCTGAAATGAGAACTGGATTCCCATAGCTTCCTGTTCAAGGATAGAAAAATCATCTTCCTTATTCTTTGATACTATCTTAAATTCATTCTGGTTTATATTGAAATGAATTTCCTTCCAGCCTGAAAAATTGAGGCTGAGCGGTTTTGATTCAAGCCTTGCATCGGTGTTTTCATCGAATTTACCGTCATTGTTCTTATCAAAAAGCACCTGTATGGTAACGGTCATATCGTTATTGATACCCTGAAGCATCACTGAAAGAATGTTATCTTCAGCAACCTGAAGCTTAGTTTCTTTCCTGATAATGCCTGCAAACGAGTTCGGTGTGATCTGCTTGTTTGAAGAGGAGATTATACCGTATCCGTTTTCCAGGTTATCTTCCTTGTGTGAATATTTCATGGAAAGATCGCCGCCTGAGTACCAGCCGGGAAGAGTGTGATCCCCGAAACTATCGATAACGAATAAATTGGAATTCTGTGAGAGTACTGTTGAAGCTGAAAGCAAAATAGCAAAAATTATAAACACAAATCTCGTAATGATTCTTATCATTAAATTACCCCCAATGGTAAATTGAAAAAATTAATAAATAGTAAGTATTTCGGACCGTTTTTTAAGCGGGGTAAACTACTTAACCAGTGTCATTCTTTTTACGGAAGAATAATCACCGACCTGCAGTTTATAGAGGTAAATTCCTGCGGGAAGATCTGCGGCATCAAAGGTTACTTCGTAGTAACCGGCAGTTTGATAGCCGTCGACTAAAACCCTTACAGACTGGCCGACAAGGTTAAAAACAGTTAATTTTACATTGCCGTCAGTTTTGAGATTGTATGAAAGCTGCGTAGTTGGGTTGAATGGATTGGGATAATTTTGATTGAGTTCGAACTTATCAGGATTACCCTTAAAATCCACCAGCTGTTCTTTATTATCGGCGCTCACTTTTAAAGTGCCGAAGACAAAGAATAGGCTTAATATTATTACGTAAACTTTCGTCATTTAATAGGTTTTACCTCTAAAATACTTAGTGCAAAGTTAATAATTAATGTTTATAATGTCAATATATTATATACTGTAAACCCGTGATATTAAAAAAGCTCTGCAGAAACAGTAACTTAGTTACTGTTTCTGCAAAAATAATAAATTACTGCACTTTTAAAGCTACAATACGCTCCTGCCCGCTTTTATCTATAACTTTTAAAAGTACCGGATCGCCGGATTTTTTATCTTTTATAGCATTGGTCAGGTCACCAACATCGTTAACCTTTTGTTTATTGGCTTCAATTATAACAAATCCTTCCTGTAAACCGCGAATCATAGATTCCGACATTCTTTCAACAGCAGTAACCACAACTCCTCCGGAAATATTGTATTTTTCCTTTAAAGAGCTGTTTATTTCCTGGACGCTCATACCAAGTGAATTTATGGCAGTAGAGGAAACCCCTTTATTGCTGCCTTCATCCTGTTTATTATTATTGGAAGATACCTGGTTATTATCATCAGCTCTGGGTTTTAAAGTAACGTCTTTTTCAATGGTTTTTCCGTCACGGAAAATTGTTAACCTGGCAATATCACCGGGGCGTTTACTGTTAATAATTACCTGAAGCTCATTGGAAGCATTAACTTCTTTTCCGTCAACAGAAAGAATTACATCACCTGCCTGCAAGCCTGCTTCATCGCCGCCGCCTCCTTTTTGAACGCTCTGAACCAGAACACCTTTGGCTTTATCCAAACCAAGACCCTTAGCCATTGTTTCATCAACTGTCTGGATCTGAACACCAATGTAGCCGCGGATAACTTTACCTGATTTGATAAGCTCCTGCGAAACGGTTTTTACAATATTAACGGGAATAGCAAAACCGTATCCCTGGTAATAACCGGTATTGGTTTTAATTGCACTGTTGATTCCGATTAACTGTCCGTTAACATCAACCAATGCGCCGCCGGAATTACCCGGGTTAATAGCAGCATCAGTCTGAATAAAATTCTCAATTGCGTAACCGCCGCCGTTAACGCCGATATTTCTGCCCATTGCGCTGACAATACCTGCGGTGACTGTATAGTTAAGTCCAAGCGGATTTCCGATTGCAAGAACCCACTCCCCTACCTGCAGGTTATCGCTGTTGCCCATAGACATTACCGGAAGGTCATTTGCTTCTATTTTTATTACAGCAAGGTCAGTGTTTTCATCAAGCCCTATAATCTTAGCATCAAATTCGCGTTTATCGGTTAGCACTACTTTAATACCGTGCTCGCCTGCACCTTTAACAACGTGGTTGTTGGTTACAATGTAACCGTCTTTGGAAATGATAACACCTGAACCGCTTCCCATTTGCGGACCCGGGTCAGGCATCTGTCCATCGGGACCAAAGAAGAACCTGAACGGATCGTTTGGATCGCCCGGTGTTTCATTGTTCTGGTTCTTGCCGGGTTTTGATTTTACTTCAATGTAAACAACTGTTGGTGTTACAGTTTTGCTTATTTCGATAAAAGCATCGTTTAAGCTTTTTACATTGGGATTAACTGTTATCGGCGGAGTAGTATTGAACTCTATCTGTGAATCAGAATGTACAACCTTAACACCGCTGAAATTAGCTATAAGAACAGCACCAAAAATTATTGAAAGCAGAATTACAAATCCTGCTGCAATTATTGATTTTCTTGGCATAATATATTTTTCTCCTTTTTTCTTTAATCAGATTTAAAACCTAAAAATAGTAAGAACGTTTCTATATGTCTTTCTCCTGAGAATTTATTTTCAGAACATTTCCTGTGAGCTGAACACACGTTTTGTATTTGAATAACCTGCATGTTCAAAATGAGTTCGCAGGTAATTTTCAAAAAATTTATCAAACGCAAAAACCTGTGTTTTGGATATATTAAGAGCCATCACCCTTTTAAAGTTCCCGCCGCTTAATGCCTCTATAGTCTTAACATCGCCGGCACTCAATTTTGTTTCGTAAAAATATGGGTTTTCAATATCTTTTTCAATATTACCCGCAGCAAGCCCGGAGGTATCCAGCCTGAAACCCAGCAGGCTTAAGAGCCTGAACTTGAAGTTAAATAACACATTTACAATGTTTTTGGATGAATCATCAAGCTGAAAAAGCGACTCAATAAGTAAATTGTAAATATTTGTATTTTCCTGGCTTTCAGCCGTAGTTTTGTTTATAAGCTCAACCATTCTGAAAGCAAGCTGCATTTTATCGTAATCATTATATAATGAAGAATACGGCTTAATATACTCAGCGCCGCTGATAAGATGAAGGTTCCGGGTTTCTTTGTAATAATACATAATGTTCACAAATGCCATTGGCTGCAGAGCGCCGCCCCAGCGGCTTTTGGAATTGCGCACACCTTTAGCAATTCCCTTTACCTTGCCATGGTCCCTGGAATAAAATGTGACAATACTGCTGGTTTCCCTGTATTTATCACATTTTAATATTACCGCTTCCGTTTTTATTATAGGCATCTGTAATTTATTATTACCTGAAAATTATTCTGTTTCGCTTTCACTGCGCTGTACCTGTACATAGCTTTGGAACATCTGTTTTATTCCCCCGAAATTATACGGCGGGTAATGGACTTTGTATTCCGTTACAATAGCAGTAACAAGCTCATTAGGCACAAGGTCAAAAGCGGGATTCATAACCCCGTATTTATCTGATGTAATTTTTTCACCGTTAACCCGTGTAATTTCATCCGGCGATCTTTCTTCTATATTAATTTCTTCACCGGTTAAAATATCAAAATCAATTGTACTGCCGGGTGCAGCAACATAAAACGGAATTTTATGATATGCTGCATTTACTGCCAGCGAGTAGCTTCCAACCTTATTAACCACATCACCATTGGAAGCAATTCTGTCAGCGCCAACTATAACACAGTCTATAACCTGTTCTTTCATCAGGTTTGCCGCCATTGAGTCTGTTATGATATCAAAATCAATTCCGTTCTCATTAAGCTCAAATGCAGTAAGCCTGGAGCCCTGCAGAAGCGGGCGGGTTTCATCGGCATACACAAAAATATCCTTACCCTGTTTTTGCGCGGTGTAGATTATGCCGAGAGCCGTTCCTATACCGCCTGTGGCAAGCTCTCCTGCATTGCAGTGCGTAAGTACGGTTGATTTTTCACCAAGCAGCACAGCGCCGTTAACGCCTATCCGTTTGCACATTTCTGCATCTTCATCATAAATTGCATCAGCTTCGCGAAGAAGCAGGTCTTCTATTTCAATAAAATCCTTTTTTATATTTTCTTCGAACACCTTTATCATTCTATCGAGGGCATAGAAAAGGTTCTTAGCTGTAGGGCGTGAATTCCTTAAGGTTTCAGTTATTTTATAAAAATGTATCTCAAAATTCTTGCGGTTATCGGTATCGTAATGATGCACGCCCATAACAACTGCGTAAGCGGCAGCAATGCCAATCAGCGGCGCGCCGCGAATCTGAAGCTTCCGGATGGCTTCAGCTGCATCCTTGTAGCTTTTAGTTTTGTGATACTTCTGCTTCAGCGGAAGCAGTGTTTGATCCAGGTAAATAAGCTCGTGTTTGTTTGTGTATTCAAGCTTATCTATCATTAATGTTTTATTAGTTAAACCGTTGAAACGGTTTTAAATATATTTTTAATTTTAGCCCATGACTAAAGTGATGGGCTGTTTTTTTCATAATTACAGTTCAGCCGGTTCAAATGTAGAAAAGCGTGTAAACTCGTTGAACCTGTCTTTTATTTTTAAATGAGAAAGGTCGCGTGTACCTTCCAGTGAAAATTTCTCAACACAGAACGATGCAATGGTGCTTCCGAAAATTACAGCGCGTTTCATATTTTCAAATGATATATCATCTGTTTTAGAAATATAGCCTATGAATCCGCCTGCAAAGCTGTCACCGGCACCTGTTGGATCGTAAATTGATTCCAGCGGGTAAGCAGGAGCAGAAAACAATTCATTTTCGTAGAACAGCAATGCGCCGTGTTCGCCTTTTTTTATGATTACGATCTTCGGACCCATTTCCTGGATTTTTTTTGCAGCTTTAAACAGGTTAGCTTCCTTTGAAAGCTCGCGCGCTTCGGAATCATTTAATATAAAAACATTGATATGTTTAAGAACGTCAAGCAGAGCATCGTACTTGCCTTCAATCCAGAAGTTCATGGTATCGGCAACAATAAGCTTGGGATTTTCCATCTGCAGGTAAACTTTTTTCTGCAGCTCGGGATTTATATTTCCCAGGCACAGGTAGCGGCTTTTGCGGAAGCTTTCGGGAACAACGGGATCGAAATCAGCGAACACATTAAGCTCTGTCACAAGGCTATCGCGGGTATTGAGGTCATAATTATACCTACCGTGCCAGTGGAATGTTTTTCCTTCTTCTATAATCTGCAGACCTTCCAGGTCAATTTCGCGTTCTTCCAGGTAATCAAGTTCGTGTTTGGGGAAGTCTCCGCCAACAACACCAACCAGCCTTACAGGCTGTGTAAAATATGATGCAGCAACTGAAATAAAGGTTGCAGAACCGCCGAGTGTTCTTTCAGCTTTTCCGAACGGTGTTTCTATTGTATCGAGCGCAAGTGAGCCAACTACCAGTAATGACATTAATTCTCCTTAATATTATTGTATAAACCTTTAATTATTAAAGGTAAAAACCATATTCAGCAAAATTAACAAACGGTTTGATGAAATGAAAGAAATTAATTTTTGCCGTAAAAGTGATTGTTTAACGGGAATTTATTGATTATTTTTAGGTAAATAATTGCGGAGGTTTCCTTGCAGAAATTATTAACAACTTTAGCCCTGATAGTTTTATTTAACTGTGTTTTAATTGCCCAGCCGTTGACCTGGCAAAAGAGTTTTAATTTAATAAATGGCGATGATGAAAGCTGGGCTGTTTGTGAAGCTGACAGCAGCAATATTTTTGTTGGCGGCTTAACTTCTCACCCCGGAAAAGGGGTAGTTTTAAAGTTAAATAAATTTGGAGATTTAATTTGGCAGAAAACTTTTGAAGACTCATATTATATAACTGATTTAATACATTTACCTGATGACGGATTAATATACAGTGCAAATGCAGTTTTAAGAAGACTTGATAATAATGGAAATACTATCTGGAGTGCAGAAGAACCTTATTCATATGGATTACATTTAACTGCTGATAGTTTTTTAATTGCACCGTTTTATGGTCTTTATAAAAAATATAATTTGGATGGAAAATTAATTTGGGAAAAGAATATCGGGGGTTATCCTTACTTTACAGATTGCTTTGAAGTTAATATTAACAATTTTATATTTATTGGTGCTAAAAATTATTCGGCATTTTTATTAAACATTGATAGTTCAGGAAATATAATCAGGACAAGACAATATATAAGTAATAAAAATTCTTACTTTTCCAGTATTATAAAATTGAATACTGGCTATTTACTTTCTGGTGGATTTAACGGAAATACAGACACATCAAAATTTTTTATGTTACATTTAAGTGAAAACCTTGATTCAATTAACTTTAAAATTGTTTACACAAATAATCCGATAAGAGGAAATAAATTAATTAAAATTGAGAATAAAATTTATTATTTTTTTAATTATTATAACAGAGAAATTTATAAAGAATGTTTTATCATTTCCAGATATGATACAAATTTAAATTTTATTTCAAAAACCTTATTTAATCCATTAGTAAACTGGACAATTTTTGCAGATGCTATAATATTTCCTGGATCTAATAATATGAGATTTGCAATTACCGGAACAACATCAGTAAACGGGATAAGTGATGAAGATATATATGTAGCTTCTATAGATACTGCCTTAAATCCATTGATAGGTATTCAGCCAATTTCAAATATAATTCCTGATGAGTTTTTACTGAAGCAGAATTATCCGAATCCATTTAATCCCGTTACAACAATAGGCTTCAGCATTCCGGCAGCAGGAAAAAATGAACCGGTGCGGTTAATTATTTATGATGTGCTTGGCAGAAAAATTGATGAGCCGGTAAATGAAATATTGGTTCCTGGTGAATATGAGTTTAGCTGGAATGCGGAGAATTTTTCAAGCGGTGTTTACTTTTATTCACTGCAGCTGGGCGAAACACGAATGAACAGAAAAATGATACTTTTAAAATAATTTATCGTGTTTACTGCTCAAAATTAATAAAAATCAATCATTATCTACCCTATTCACGTTATTGTATAGTCTTTTTGATTAACTTAATTTGCTATCAGATTAAGGATTATTCCGAAATTTAACAGTTTAAATAAGAATTTATCAGGGAGAGTATATAAAATGAACATGAAAAAATTAATAATACCGGCTGCATTTGCATTTGCCTTATTTACAGGATGCAATTCTTCTATATATGAGATAATTGAAGTTGAAGAAACAGTAGAGGTTAAGGAAGAACCAAAGCAGGAAGCTCCCCCTGTAACGGATATTCCTGAAATCAAGGAAGAGACCAAGCCTTCGGAAAATAAATTCGTTGAAAAAAATGTAGTTTCCAGGACATATGTAATACAAATAGGCGCATACCTGGATGTAGTAAACGCAGAGCGTTTTATGAGGTCAGCCCAAAAAAAATTAACCAAAGAAGAATTAGTACTTAAAAATGTAGACGGGCTGCATAAGATACGCCTCGGGAATTTTTCAACAAAAGACGATGCAATTAATTACCTTAATAATATATTATCAGCAGGATTCAGAGACTGCTTTGTAGTAGAACTTACGTATATAAAACAGGAAACCAAATAGACTGCAAAATATGTAAATAAGTATTTATTATTACTTGAATTTAAGCTTTTTTATAAATAATTTACATTATTAAAGCTAATATATAGAATAATTTTTACTTTTAACATTATTTAGTAGGGAATCATGAGGCTATGAAATTACACCATTTCACAATAGCGGCATTATTATTTATACTGCCTTATTTGATCGGCTGCGGCTCAGGCTCTTACAAAATTGAAGACGGAGAATACAAAGATACAACAAAGTATAAATCCACCGGCATAAAACTTAAACCACAGTACAAGATACAAACTCCACCGAAATTCACATTACAGCTTTCCGGCGGGCTTAACCTGGGAATGGCAGAGCTTTCTTCAAACTTTCAGAATGTATTTGATTCAGCCCAGTTTTCGCAGGGACTTAACTTCGGGGTTAAGAACGGTTACGGGGTTTCACTTATCGGAAAGATACCCCTCCATCAAAAAGGAAATGTAAGACTTAATGTTTCGGGGAATTTCAACAGGTTCACAAGCTCATTCCTTTCAGGTGATTCTAAATTCGGGGATGTAAGCTATAACGTTATAGCATTTGGCGCTGGAATTGAAAATTCATTTAATCCCAGCTTCAGGCTTAAACCGTACATAGCAGCAGAGATCACAGCCAATATTATAAGCGGCAAGGCAAATATTAAAAACACTTCAACCGGCAATACAAGGGTTGTAACAATTAAAAATTCATTCAGGATAGGTTATGTTGTTTACGGCGGGCTTGAATATATGTTCAACAACAGGATAGGATTTAATTTCGGAATTAAGCTGAATAACTCCAACCAGGTGCTTAAACAGACCAAGGAAAGCGATAATCCTGACGAAGTACCGCTGAGGGATAAAAAAGATGATTCCGGGTTAATAGAGTTCGGCGGGTTCAAGAATTTTATCTTTACACAGTTTTATATAGGGTTAAATGCTTACTTTGGTGTAAAGGATATTGTTTACAAGTTTAAAAAATAATTTCACTGATAATGATGAACAATAATTTTAAGAATATATCATACGGAATATTAAAATTTATCCTGCCTGCTGCTGTGTTAATGTTTATTTTTACAAACACATTATACAGCCAGAAGACACAGATAAAGCGATACATGATTGTAAGAAGTACACCCAGCTATACCCTCCAGTTCAACATAGATTACAACCAGTCTTTGCTGGAGCTTTCAGGGGCATATAATGATGACTACCAGTCAGAGGTAGTTTACGACGGAGAATCATTCGGCGCAGATAAAGGATACGGGGCAAGCATACTTTCCAAAATAATACTTAATGAAAGAGGCAGTATCCGCTTTACACAGTCGCTTACTTTCAACAGGCTGCTTTCCTATACATTCGGCACAAAAGAAACTGTTGCCGATAACGGAAGGGCAAACTATAACTGTTTTACTGGCGGACTTGGATTTGAATATAACTTTACACCTGCCCACAGGTTTAAGATTTACATGGGCGCTGAGCTTAACGCAAGCCTGATAAACGGCGATGTAAAGATCTGGTT
>LLZO01000339.1 GCA_001567545.1 Candidatus Tepidiaquacellales bacterium OLB5 | reverse complement strand
GGCAGGCAATTGAGCGCCAGACAATGAAGCTGAGGAAAAAGAAAAAGGTCATTAAAAAATTCAGTGAAACCGGTATCAGCCTCGTACTGCACGGGCACCTGCATGAAAACAGGGAATATCACAGGAAAAAAATTAAGTTTCTCAATTCCGGCGGGTCAGTTCTCGGAAGCAATTACCTGCAGTTCAACGAAATAAACACAGAAAACAATAATATTGAAACTAAAATTATTAAAACAGAAAAAAAATACAAACTAATCAGAACTATACTGATATCTTTAAAAATTATCTTGTAAGATCCTCAGCAAACCCGTCTTACATCCTTAACTAGCCGCAATTAATCCGTTTTTTCTGAATAAATTCTAAATTGATTATACAAATATTAATTAATAAATTTGTGTATTCCACAAAACAATCCGGAAAACACAATACTTATGGCAAGATCTGAGATACAGATTTTTTCAGGCAGAAACTCCAATTATCTTGTTAAACATATTTGTGATTATTTAGATCTTCAGCTGGGAAAATGCAGAATTGTGAATTTTTCTGACGGTGAGATCTGGGTAAAATATAATGATAATATCAGGGGAAAAGATGTGTATATAGTTCAGTCTACCAATCCCCCTGCAGATAACCTGATGGAGCTGCTGATTATGATAGATGCCGCGGTCAGGGCATCAGCCAGAAGGATCACTGCTGTAATTCCTTATTTTGGATATGCCAGGCAGGACAGGAAAGATATGCCAAGGGTTTCAATTACTGCCAAGCTCATAGCTAATTTACTCACTAAAGCCGGTGTTGACCGGATAATTACAATGGACCTTCATGCCCCGCAGCTGCAGGGGTTTTTTGATATACCGGTTGACCATTTATATTGCTCTGTACTGCTTTTAAAATATTTTAAAAAACTCAAAATAAAGAATCTTGCTGTTGCAGCACCGGATGTAGGCGGTTCAAAGCGTGCGAGAGCTTATGCAAAAAATTTGGGAGCAGAGCTGATCCTGATCGATAAACGCAGACCCAAGCCAAATGTTGCGGAAATAATGAACATTATAGGTAACGTTGAAGGGAAAAATGTTTTAATAGTCGATGATATGATTGATACTGCAAATACATTTGTGGCAGCGGTTGAGGCTTTGCGCAAAAACGGCGCAAAAGATATTTACGGGGCTGCAACACACCCTATTCTTTCCGGACATGCTCTTCAGAGGATAGAAAACTCCAGCCTTAAGAAGCTGGTTATAG
>LLZO01000338.1 GCA_001567545.1 Candidatus Tepidiaquacellales bacterium OLB5 | reverse complement strand
AATACGGCAGTGAAGCAAAAAAGCTGTTTGATGACGCAAACAGGCTGCTGGATGATATTATTTCTAATAAATGGCTTACAGCCAAAGCTGTTATAGGTTTATACCCGGCAAATTCGGTTGGTGATGATATTGAGCTTTATTCAAACGATAAAAGGAAAGATGTTGTAACTACCTTACATACATTACGGCAGCAGGCGGAAAAAACCAATAATGATCCTTATTTTGCTTTGTCCGATTTTATCGCGCCAAAATCAGCGGGGATCATTGATTATATAGGCTGCTTTGCCGTTACAACCGGAATCGGAATTGAAGCATTGCTTGATAAATTTGCAAAAGAGCATGATGATTACAGCAGCATAATGACCAAAGCTATTGCAGACAGGCTTGCTGAAGCTTTTGCCGAACTGATGCATGAATTGGTACGAAAAGAGTATTGGGGATATACAAAGAATGAAGCTTTATCGAATGATGAGCTGATTGCAGAAAAATATACAGGTATCAGGCCCGCTCCCGGTTATCCTGCGCAGCCTGACCATACTGAAAAGCAATTGATCTTTGACCTGCTGGAAGCAGAGGATAAAACCGGTATTAAACTGACTGAAAGCTATGCAATGTATCCTGCTTCATCGGTCAGCGGTCTGTATTTTTCTCATCCGGAATCAAAGTACTTTAATGTCGGAAAAATATCCCGTGACCAGGTCGAAGAATACGCACAAAGGAAAAATATGCCCGTTGAAGAAATTGAAAGATGGCTGGCTCCGATATTGGGATATGAAAGAACTGAAAAAGAATCAGTTTAGCAATCTTTTATGGTTACCAAGTGTGTATGTTCCGATGTTTTATTTTCCGAAATGAAAAAGACAGCTGATAAAAATGGATTGAAGAGTATCAATGAGCTTAAAGAATATATTGAATTCGGCAATAATTGCCAATTTTGCCACCCCTACATTGAACTTATGCTTAAAACAGGTGAAACGGAATTTGAACCTGTGATTGAATAAATTTCCATTCCTTCAAAAGAGGTGTTTAATTGAATAAAATTATTGCGGTTGTTGGTATGTGCGGCTCAGGTAAAAGCGAAGCGGTGAAATTCTTTGTGGATAGCGGATATAAGCGTGTTTACTTTGGCGAGGTTGTAATGAATGAAATGAAAAGGCTGGGACTGGAAGTGAACGAAGCCAATGAACGTGCGACCCGTGAGAACCTGCGGAAAGAATTCGGTATGGGCGCAATGGCTGTTAAATCATTACCTGTTATTGAAGAATTTATGAAGCATAGCAATGTGGTTATTGAAAGCCTTTATTCATGGGAAGAATTCAAGATATTGAAAGATAAGTTTGGTGATGCATTTAAGCTCATCACAATATACACTACAAAGGAATTAAGGTATGAAAGGCTGCTTAAAAGACCTTTCA
Organism: Candidatus Tepidiaquacellales bacterium OLB5; assembly: GCA_001567545.1. Classification (GTDB taxonomy): domain Bacteria; phylum Bacteroidota; class Ignavibacteria; order Tepidaquicellales; family OLB5; genus OLB5. Next base: position 49 of record LLZO01000338.1, on the reverse strand, counting down.
GACCTCTGACAAATGAAGAATCAAAAAGCCGGGATATAAGCGAGATAGA
>LLZO01000337.1 GCA_001567545.1 Candidatus Tepidiaquacellales bacterium OLB5 | reverse complement strand
TATGCCAAGCACAATATTAGTCCCTTGCTTTCAAGATAACACATTGTGTTATCGAAGTCCCGCTGCAAGCGGGATAACCCCTGAGGGGTGGCATAATTGTAGATTTAACGATTCTCTGGATAAAAGAACCCCGCTCCGAAGGTCCGAAGGACTCCTTGGGAGAGCTTCTTTGGGGTAGAGGTGGCCTTTTAAAATCAAAAACGTTTAACCACGAATTTCACGAATTACACTATTTATCCCGGAATAATTTATTATTAGCCACAAAGCGGCGTAATAAAATAGCCCAGCCTGCCAGGATGGGACAAAAAAAAAAGGAACGCTGATAGCGTTCCTTTAAACTCATCTTATTCGTCAGGTCTGAGGATCTGAAGTAAGAGATTCCTGCCTTCGCAGGAATGACAATTTGGATTAAGCGTATTTAGAGCCGGATTCCTGGATATAGACCGGCTGGTCAGTTTTGTTAATTACATTTTTGGTGATCACACACCTTGAAACATTTTCCCTGCCAGGCAGCTTATACATAATTTCTATCATAATTTCTTCAAGGATAGAGCGAAGCGCTCTTGCGCCTGTTCCTTTGGTAATAGCTTTTTTAACAACAGCTTCAAGAGCTTCGTCTTCAAACTCAAGCTCAACGCCTTCCATACGGAACAGCTTTTTATACTGCTTTACAATAGCGTTCTTGGGCTCGGTCAATATAGCAAGCAGGGCTTCTTCGTTAAGCGAGTTAAGCACTGCAGTAACCGGCAGCCTGCCTATGAACTCAGGAATCAAGCCGAACCTGATGAGGTCATCGGGCTCAACCTGAGCCATAAGCTCGTCATACTGTTTTGATTTTTTGCTTATTATATCAGTGCCGAAACCGATGGATGTTTGAGCAACCCTTTGCTGAATAACTTTTTCCAGGCCGTCAAATGCCCCGCCGCAGATAAATAAAATATTCTTGGTATTTATGCTGATGAGCGGCTGCTCGGGATGTTTCCTGCCGCCCTTGGGCGGAACGTTTGCAGTTGTGCCTTCAATTATCTTAAGCAATGCCTGCTGAACACCTTCGCCTGATACATCGCGTGTAATTGAAGTGCTGTCTGATTTGCGGGAAATTTTATCTATTTCATCAACGTACACTATTCCGCGTTCAGCTTTTTTAACATCATAGTTTGCAGACTGAAGCAGGTGTACCAGTATAGTTTCAACATCATCACCAACGTAGCCTGCTTCTGTGAGTGTTGTTGCATCAGCAATAGCAAACGGAACGTCGAGAAGCTTTGCCAGGGTTTGCGCAAGGAAGGTTTTTCCGCTACCGGTCGGACCGATAAGCATTATATTGCTTTTTTCTATTTCAACATCATCAACATAGCTGAATTCGTTTGAATCAATTCTTTTATAGTGATTGTAAACAGCAACAGATAGAATCTTTTTGGCTGCATCCTGTCCAATAACATATTGATCGAGAAACTTTTTGATTCCCTCAGGTGTAAGCTCATGGCGCTGCGGCAGGTTTTTGTTAAGGCTGGCTGCAGTAGACTGCTTAATGATAGTCATAGCGTTTGTAACGCACATATCGCATATATAGACCTTTTTGCCAACGTAGTTGGAAGGTCCGGCTATCATACTTGTAACCTTGTTAGCGCTTCTTCCGCAGAATGAACAAACCGGTGAGTTAATGTTTTTTATATTTGTTTTATTGGACATATAAAATTTTAATTGTTTAAGTCCGTTAAATTTTTTTTAGAAGTGCGAGATAAGGGAGTCGAACCCATACCCCTTTCGGGACTGGATCCTAAGTCCAGCGCGTCTGCCAGTTCCGCCAATCTCGCAAAAAAGAACAGGAAAATGAATGAAAAATATCAAAAAGAACTAATCAAACTTAAACATTAATGTTTGAAAAGTCAAGAACCCTATAAAAATAATGCAGTTAGAGAATTTTCCTAAAGAATAAGTTTAAATTACAGGATATTTTCCGGCTTTTCGATACTTTAATGCTTAAAAATAAATAAAGGTTGCATTGGATTCAATACTGTAATAACATTAATTAGGCTAAATTTTTAAAAATCAAGTCGGCGCGACTGGACTTGAACCAGCGACCCCCACTACCCCAAAGTGGTGCGCTACCGGGCTGCGCTACGCGCCGAATGAATCTGATTGAAGTGCTAAATTAACATTTTATTTGGATAATTTCACTTGCAAAATTATGACACGAGAAGATGGTAAAATGAAAATTTCACTCCAAGGTGCGAAGACGCAAAGGGTTAATAAAAAATATTCGCGCCATGAAATAAGTTGATACCACCACATCACGCCTTCGGCGTAATTACCCCTCCTTAATAAAAGATAGGAGCTGATTATAAACTTTTCACGCTAAGGCGCAAAGACGCAAAGGGTAAATAAAAAATATTCGTGACACGAAGTAAGTTGATACCACCCCATCTCACCTTCGGCGAGATTACCCCTCATTAATAAAGGTCCAAAGGACTCCGTGGGAGAGGGAGCTGATATAAAAAAATCCGGTTGCACCGGATTATTAATTAAATTTTTTTTCAGATATATTTATTTCGAAAAGTAATGCTCACTTAAAAATTTTTGTCTGGATGCCCGTATTCACGGGCATGACCACTGTTATTTATTCATCATCAAGCTGGGTGTATAATTCTTCTAGGAACTTTCTGATCTCGCGGAGGTCTTCTGCCATTTTATCGCCCTGATCACTGCCTTCTTCTGCAATTACAGTATCATTTGAATGCTGGCTATCGAACAGGCTAAGCTCGCCGGCTTTCTGTTTTTCAACCACCTTCATATCAGTTTTTTTCTGCGCCGTCATCACCTACATTATAATTCTTAATTATTTTTTTAGCGCCTTCTATGGTATACTTTTCTTCTTTAAGCAGCTTTTTTTATAAGCAGGATCATTTTGATATCTTTATTTGTATAGATCCTGTTGCCTGATGAATTTTTTGCCGGATTAAGCTGTTCAAACTCGGTTTCCCAGTATCTGAGTACATACTGTTCAAGGTCGCAGATCCTGCTGACCTCGCTAATGGAATAATACAGCTTTTTCATTGAAAAATTTTTCATCGCCATAAATTTAATTCTTATGATTTAATTCCAAAAATACTTATTTTTGTGGTACTTTTCAACATCCAACTATTAAAATACTTTATTAATTTACATTAGTCAATAGCAATCATAAGCAGTTAACTAAGTGGCGAAATAGTGAATTGGTGAAATTGTGAAAAAAACGAATAAAACGGGAAATTTCAGTAAAATATGCATTTAATGAATAATAAGGATATACGTGTCAGGTTTGCTCCATCGCCAACCGGATTTTTACATGTTGGCGGCGCAAGAACTGCAATTTTCAACTGGCTGTATGCCCGTAAAAATAACGGGAAATTCCTTTTAAGAATTGAAGATACAGACCCTGAAAGAAGCAGGGGTGAACTTTCGGAACAGATAATCAGAAGCATGAAATGGCTGGGAATGGAACCGGATGAACCGATAGTTTACCAGGCATTGAATATTAAAAGGCATAAGGAAATTGCACTGGAGCTTCTTAAAACCGGGAATGCATATTATGCATTTGAGACCGCCGAAGAGCTGGAAGCGCAGAGAAAAATTGCACAGCATAATAAAGTACCGTTTAAATATAACAGGGCATCTTTAAATCTTGATGAAGCAACCGTGCAAAAATATCTAAACGAAGGCAGGCCATATGCAATCAGGTTTAAAGTTCCCGGAGGAATTACTGAATTCGAAGATATAGTTCACGGTAATACGTCATTCAATAATTCAGATATAGAAGATTTTGTGGTTTTGCGTTCAGACGGCTCCCCTGTTTATATGATAGCGGTGGTAGTTGACGATCATGATATGAATATAACACATATTATAAGAGGCGATGACCATTTAAGCAACACACCCAAGCAGATAATGCTTTATAAAGCATTGGGATGGGAAGTTCCTGAATTTGCACACCTGCCGATGATACTTGATGAACAGAAAAAGAAGCTTTCAAAAAGAAGGAATCCGGTAAGCGCTGATGAATATAAAAAAATGGGTTATCTTCCGGAAGCGATGTTCAATTTTCTGACGCTGCTAGGTTATGCGCCTTTCAATAACCGGGAAATTATCAGCCGTGAAGAGCTGGTAAATGAATTTACGTTCGACAGGGTTAATAAAAAATCAGCAGTGTTCGATAAAAAAAAGCTGGGGTGGATAAATTCAGAGTACATAAAAAATACATCAAACGAAGAACTTCTTAAACTGATGAAAGAATCAGATTATTTTACAATGTCCGGGATACACCTTAATGAGTTCAGCGAAGATTATGTTTTGAGAGTAATAAATCTTATGAAAGACAGATTAAGTACAATAAACGAACTTGCAGATTACGGAATTTACTTTTTTGCTGATCCTGTAAATTACGATGAAAAAGGGCTGCAAAAATACTGGATTGATGAAATAAAGCAGGTTTTCAGTGAATTTTTTGATGAAATAAAGAACCTGGATATATGGAACAATGTTAATATTGAAGAAAGATTAAGGGGTTTCAGCGAAAAAAAAGGTATAAAAGCAGCAGGTTTAATACACCTGTTAAGACTTTCTGTAACAGGCAGAACAGTGAGCCCGGGTATTTTTGATATACTGGAATTAACCGGAAAAGATACAGTAATAAGAAGAATATCAGGATTTTTGCAGAAAAATTAAAAATTTATATTGTTTTTTTGTATTTCAATCATTACATTTGCTACAATCTAAGCGTTAACATTTAATTAACAAAACCTCTCCCATTGAATGGAGAATTATTGGAGGTAAAAAACTACATGAAACATTTTAAACTTTTTGTATTGGCATTTGTTATGCTTTTTGCAGCCGGTACATATGCACAGTGGACCTACTGCCCCGGTTCAATACAGATAACCGGTCTTGGCACAAATCCCGGTGTATACTGCCTAGATGGAAATAATGCTATTGTTGTTGGCGGAGTAACCGGACAGCCAAGAGTATTTAAAACCACGAACGGCGGTGCAAATTTTATAAATGCATCAGGCAATTTAACAGGCGGGGAGCTTTATGCAGGCTGCATGATTGATGCAAATACATTTTTAGTAGGTGATGGACCTGCATCAGGTTCTGCAAACATAAAAAGAACAACTGACGGTGGAACTACCTGGACAACAGTTTTAACAACAGGCGGCTCAGGCGGATTTTTTAATGGGATTGTAAGAGCAAGCACAAACCCCAGTTTTATTATTGCACAAAGTGATGCATTTGCCGGTACTGCTGTAATATTTGTTTCAACAAACGGCGGTGTTAACTGGACTGCTCAGCCTCAGTCAGGTGTTGGTTTCACGATCGGTTCATTACCGGCTGTATGGTGCATAGATAACCAGTTTTACGGATGCGGCGCAAGCACAGCACCCAGAATTGGTTATACATTGAACGGCGGTTCATCATGGACAGGAACAGCTTTAAGTGTTACCGGTACATTTACATCAGGCGCAGCTTTCAATGATAACAAGATGAACGGTCTTGGTATTTCAAGCGCTTCATTCCCAAATATATCAAGAACAACCAACGGACCGGGCGGCCCCTGGACAACTGTATCTACAGGCGGAACAGGAACAAGCACATTAAATGTTTTAAGATGGGTTCCGGGAACAAACATATGTTTCCTTGCAACCTCAAATACAACAAACGGTATAAGAATGACCACCGATAACGGTTTTACATGGGTAGGCCAGACAACAGGCGGTATCACAGGATTCTTCGATATTTCAGTTCAGAATAACAGCGGAACAATTAACGGTTACTGCGTAGCTGGTGACGGCAGTGTTGTAAAACTCTCTTCACCTGTAGCAATTGATCCATCGAACACAACAGTTCCTTCATCATTTGCATTACAGCAGAACTATCCTAATCCGTTCAACCCGTCAACAACTATTAAATATTCAGTACCTGTAAGCGGTAATGTATCAATAAAAGTATACAATACACTTGGTGTTGAAGTTATGACAGTTGTTAACAAATCACACAATGCAGGCAACTATGTTGAAACAGTTGACTTAAGCGCATTCTCATCAGGCATTTATTTCTACACATTAAATGCAAACGGTTTCACCGAAACCAAAAAGATGATGTTAGTGAAATAAAAGTGAAAAGGCAAAAGTAAAAAGGCAAAAATAATTTGTCAGGAGGCTGTCTGAAAAGACAGCCTTTTTTTACCTCACCCACTCCAACGGAGTCCTTCTGACCTGCCCCTCTCCTAACAGGAGAGGCAGAGCTCCGCAGAATGCGGAGCGAGGGGTGGTATAATGATTTTATGTGCGTTATTGTAAACTTACCTGCCCAGCTAAACGGCGGTATAGGCAGACCAACTATAGAACATGACAGTTTATTTATAAAATAATGCTAAAGTACTTTTTGTCTTGATACAAAAAGTAACAAAAAAATCAAGGCTGCTGAAAATTTCCTGAAA
>LLZO01000336.1 GCA_001567545.1 Candidatus Tepidiaquacellales bacterium OLB5 | reverse complement strand
ATAAAAATGTATAAAAATACTGTCCGCGCTGTTAACGCAAAGGATTACACCCCTTCTCAAATTGAAGTATGGGCTGAAGGCGCTGAAAACAAGGCCCGGTGGGAGTCTGCAATCAATGAACAATACTTTGTGCTGGCAGAAGATAACACACCCCTTCCGTCTGATCAAACCGAAGGTTTGACAGACTCCCTCCCCTCTCAAGAGGGGAATAAATTGCTTGCCGGATTTGCATCTATTGCAAAAGACGGTTACCTGGATTTTATGTATGTTAGCAAAGATCATCAGCGCTGCGGTGTTGCTTCTGTGCTGCTGGATGAAATTGAAAAGAAAGCCCTGGAACAGAACAATAAGGAGATATATTCACACGTAAGCAAAACAGCAAAAGGATTTTTTTTAAGACGCGGGTATGAACACGTTAAAGATATAGAAGATCCTTACAAAGGTGAAATATTTATTAATGCTTTAATGATAAAAAAGCTCAATTAAGCCACTGCGAAATGCCTTGAAAACAGGCTAAAAACAGGATATTTTAGGGTAATCTTGTTAGCTGAATGCGCTCGCCATAATGCCCAACCATCCCTTTAAAGATTAATATTTACAAAAATGAAAACGGCAATAATTTTTAAAACCAGGCATGGCACAACAGAAAAAGTGGCATATATGCTTGCGAAAAGATTAACGGATTCAGGCGATGAAGTGCGGGTTATAGATCTTGCAAAAACCAGGCAGCCGCATCTGAACGGATATGAAAAGATCATTGTTGGCGGCTCAATACACGTTGGCAAAATACAGCGTGAAATAAAAACTTTCTGCGAGAGGCATAACGAGCTTCTTATGAACAGGAAGCTGGGGCTGTTTATCTGCTGCATGGAAACGGATGCTGTAAAACGCCGGAAGGAATTTGAAGATTCCTTTCAGAATGAGCTGAAAGCTCATGCTTCGGCAAAAGGAATAATGGGCGGCGAGTTCCTGCTCGAGAAGATGAATTTTATAGAACGTCTTGTAGTACGAAAAGTTGCCCATACCCGCGAATCGGTTCACGATATAGATACTGAAGCGCTGGAAAAATTCATAAAGGATATAAACGGATTAAAATAATTAAACAGTTTAAATACTGTGAAAAAAACCGTTATTTCACTTTTATTCTTTATATTAATTGTTATTTTTGCTGATACTATATTGATCCGCTAATTAAATTTTTCAGGATTTTAAAGGAGAATCGGTTATACAGAATCAGGAATTAATTGAGCTTCGCCAGAAATGGTCAAAAGAGCTGATGGTTAGGGGTGAAAAGGAAGCTGACCATGACGCTGTTTTTGAAATAAACAGGCTTGCATACGGCAGAGATGCCGAAGGAACGCTTGTTAATACTATCAGAAAAACCAAAAGTTACGAAAAAGGTTTTTCTCTTGTAGCAGAAAAAGAAGGAGCCGTGCTGGGCCACGTTCTGTTTTCAAAGGGATTCATAACACACCGCGGCAGAAGGTTCAAATGCCTGGTGCTGGGTCCCGCAGCAGTGCGCCCGGAGCACCAGCGCAGGGGTATTGGTACTGCTATAATAAATGAAGGGCTTGAACGCGCCAGGGAAGTAGGGTTTGGCGCTGTTGTTGTTGTGGGCGACCCGGTTTATTTCAGCAGGTTTGGTTTTGTGCCTGCATTAACTAAAAAGCTGCGCACATCCCTGAGAGTACCTGATGAAAACTTTATGGTAAAAGAGGTTTCGCGCAACGCATTGCGGGGGATAATAGGTACTGTAATGTTTCCAAGGGAATATTTAACGCTTGCCGAAGCCGACAGGAAACGTGAAGAAGAGCGCTCTGCTAAAACAGCTGATGGCATATTAAATGAAAATACCGGTGAGAACAGCCTGCAGCAAACTGTTGAACCGGAAAATTTTTCTGAAGACGCTGCCCGGACTGAAATAAACGACGGTAATGATAATCCGGATTTGTCGGTTAATGACGAAACTATCGATCCGGAAACCGGGAACGGCGGGGATGATTCAGTGCCTGATAATAATATTGTTATGTGACAGAAAAAATCAGTTTATTAATTATAAGATAAATTTTTCAAATTTCCCGCCAGCCGGAAAAACCGGGTTTTAATGGCGGGATTTTTTATATATTTTAATATTTGTTAAACTAACGGACTTTGTGTTGAAAAATTATATTATAACCCAGTTTATTTTTCTGAACGAAGGCAAAGAAGAGGATTTTTTGCAATATGAGGAGGCCGTGCTGCCATTGCTGAAGAATCACAACGGTTTGCTTAGGTGGAGGATAAGGCCTGATAAAGAAAACATTATTCACCCCGCAGGAGATGAGCAGCCGTTTGAAATACACATTGTATACTTCGATTCGAAAGATGATTTTCTGGCTTATAAAAATGATCCTGAGAGGCTGAAACATACCGGGCTAGCGGAGAGTGCTGTTAAAAAAATAATATTGATCGAATCAGAAGGAACAAACAGGAATGAAAAATGATATAAAACATAAAAAGAGTATGAAAAATATCAGTTTTAATTTATTTTTATTGCCCGTGGCCTTGCTGATGTTGTTTACAGCTTATGGAAATCTTAAAGCCGGGGATAACGGTAAGTATATGGGTTATGCTTTAAAAGTGAATGAATTTGATACAGCCGGAAGCAGGATAACGGTGTTAAGTGACGGCGAGGTTAATATAATTAACTCCGGAGGTAGCATATTGAGATTCAGGGTAAACAAGGATGATGAGCTGAGGACATATCACTGCGGGATAGTTTTTATTCATTATATTTTCAATAACGGGTGGATAAATAAATACAAAACCTTTGATATTAACGGCAGCCTGAAAGGTGATGATGAATTTGAGGACCTTGCAATTGTGGAATATGAGATCCGGAAAATGAACCTGCTGCATGCGAAATTTGAAGTGCTTAATGAAGCTGACGGAAATATTGAAATGAAAGACGCAAAAGATGAAATTGTTTATATGAAGGCATATGATTCAAAAAACAGGCTGATAAAGGAAAATTACATTTCAACTAAAGAGTACTGGATGGCAAATAATGTACTGTATAAGCCGTAAGGTTACAGGTTGAAGGTTGCAGGTTGAAGGTTGAAGGTTGAAGGTTAAAGGTTGAAGGTTGAAGGTTAAAGGTTGAAGGTTGAAGGTTGAAGGTTGAAGGTTGAAGGTTGAAGGTTGAAGGTTGTCGCGCCAAGGTGGGATTTCAAACAGATTTAACAAACTGATTTCAACGGGCTGCGGGTTGCGTTTTTGAAGCGGCGTACAAGAATATTGTATGCTTTTTTTATTTAACTGAAAACTATTTCGCCACTGCTTGGCTTTTTGTATAATTATTTATAGATAATTTTTTCAAAGACT
>LLZO01000335.1 GCA_001567545.1 Candidatus Tepidiaquacellales bacterium OLB5 | reverse complement strand
ATTGTAAGGCTTTCAGTCAGCCTTTTCGAGCTTAAAGACCCTACAGTTATCATAATATCTGTACTACTTATTTCTCTTACATTTACCCCGATACATAAAAGAATCCTTAACTGGATAGATGAAACGTTTTATCCAGAAAGAACAAAATATGCCAATGCTTTAAAAAAATATAACCACAGTATTTCCGGATTAATTGAAGCAAGCGACCTGATTAAAGAGTTCAGGGAATGGGTAAGTGCAACAATCGGAATTACACCGGTCATTCCCTTTGTACTGGCACCGCAAAGTGCAGGCAGAATGCCTTTCAGGATAAACGACAAAGACAGTGTAATACACAGGATAAGGAACGGGAATAAATTTTTCTGGGATGAGATTTCCGAACGGTCAAGGATCACTGTTGAAGAAAACGAGATAGAATGGGTAAGGGATAATGATATAGCAGTTACAATTCCGATGATATCACAGGGAGAGCTGATAGGGATGCTGAACCTGGGGAAAAAACAGAATGAAGACGATTTTTCTGCAGAGGATATGGATATATTAACACAGGCTTCTGTACAAACGGCACTGGCACTGCAAAATCTGAACCTTCAATCAGTGTATATAGATAAAAAACGCATGGATAAAGAACTTGAAATGGCAAGGAATATACAGCGAAGGCTTATGCCGCAGGTAATACCTGACGTAAAAGGACTGGATGTTTATGGTGAATCCCGACCCTGTTTTGAAGTAGCAGGAGATTATTATGATATTATTACAACAAAGGAAGGCAACACTTTTATGGTTATTGCCGATGTAAGCGGAAAAGGAGCAGGAGCAGCTATGATAATGGCGAATCTGCAGGCTTCAATTAGAGTTGGCCTTGAGCTTACAGAAGATTTTACAGATTTCATTTACAGAATTAATAACCATATTTATAACAACACTTCTTCCTCAGAATTCATTACAATGTTTATGTGCGGCTGGGAACCTTCCACCGGTCATTTTCACTACATAAATGCAGGCCACAATCCGCCGGTATTAATCGATAATAACGGCACTGTTAAAACACTTGATGCTACCGGGTTGATTTTAGGCATACTGCCTGACCAGAAATATGAAAGAATACATTTTAAGCTTGAACCAGGCAGCGTAATTGCTATTTTTACTGACGGGCTGGAAGAAGCTATGAATCCTGATAATGAATTTTTCGGGCAGGAAAGGATAATTGAATCACTGATACATTCGCGGGATAAAAGTCCGAAAGAAATAGTGAGCTC
>LLZO01000334.1 GCA_001567545.1 Candidatus Tepidiaquacellales bacterium OLB5 | reverse complement strand
TAACCAGAACCATCTTCTTTGTATCAACATACTCACCTGCGCGCAGGGAATAATAATACATACCGCTTGAAAGTCCCATTGCATTAAAATCAGCCTGGTACTCGCCGGCAGTTAACTGTCCGTTTACAAGAACGCTTACTTCTCTTCCCAGCATATCATATACTCTGAGTGAAACATACTCATTGTTCGGAATCGAGAAATTTATTTTAGTTACCGGGTTAAACGGGTTTGGATAGTTCTGCGCCAAGCTGAAATCCTTTACTACACTGCTTATTTGCTGTATGCCGATGAATGTCGGTGTACATGCCCTGAAATCCTGTTCAATAAAAAATGCAGGGTTTGAAACCAATTCTGCCCGCAATCTAACATGACCAGCTCCAGGTTGATATTGAAGACCTCCGTCAAATAAGTAAAAATATACCCAAACTGAATCATCTGAAGAGGACGATGTGTATGTTTCTGTAATTGAACTAACCGAAGTATCAAAACATGCAACAAAATTACAAATAGAAGTGCCAGTTAATCTCCATCCGGCAGTTAAATCATTTATTGTTCTTGTTAATTTTATTTGCTGTGAACCAGTTTGAACCTTAAGTAATGCAAGGCATTTTATTTCATAATGTCCGCCGGAGGAGTCTCCAACAACCTGTGCAGGGGAAATTCTCTCGAATGTAAACTGTGAAAATGTATAACTTGAAATAAAAAATATCGCTGCTGCTAAAAAGATTTTTCTCATATTCTAATTTAAATTTACAGCAAATTTATATGAATTCTAAACTAAAATCAATTTAATTAAAAGGCTATTTTAATTAACGTAAAACCTTAATTTTTCTAAATTAATGTAAATATTTAATATACCTTTTTATCAATTTTTGATGCCCAGTATTAAAATACCTCAACACACTGCTTTTTCATAAAATCTGGTACAATTTCAACATTGCTCAACCCCAGCTCTTTAAGCAGATGATTGGTAATTTTAAGCTCGTTAAAGCCAAAAATACAACACAAGTATTTAGGTTATTAATCTGTATTTTAAATCATAGTAAATAATGAGAAAAATCATATTTTTCGTGGAAAGGGAGGTATTATATTAATAAAAATTTTCAAGTATTTAATTCTTAAAAAAAAATATTAATTTAAATACTAATAAACATGAAAGCAAAAATCGTTTTACCGGTATTTTTTTATTCTTGTGATTTCATCATTTTTTTATAAGCACAAGTGTAAATGCGCAGGATGCCCCCCGATTTCAAATAAAAGTTCTTCAGTATATGAGTGAAGATCCTGCAGTTGGTGAAACTGTTATTATTAAACAAAACGGAATAGAAGTTTTTAGGGGAACAACAAATGATGCAGGATATACTGGATGTAACTGCCCTAATGGTACTTATGACATTTATGCATACAAACCAGCTCCGCCAAATGATACACAGTCAGCACAAAAACTTGGTCATGTTCTCAGCGCTCCTGAAACGGTAAAACTGCAATTAGGTCCTTATTATTAAACATTAACTAATTATCCCGATAAGTCTGTTATTGACCTGTCGGGTTAAATTTTATTTTCCATAAAGAATTTTTTCTCAAATATATGAAAATAATTTCGTTTGTTAATATTTTATTTTTAGGAGCACTATTTAGTCAAACACCTCTATATTATCCCGGTTTCCCACAGATTATTGATAGCACAAACATGCCATCTTTATATAATGATTTACCACTGATTACCGATCTTGAAAATGATCTGCAAAAAGAAATTATTTTAACTACTGAAGGCAGTAAGTTATATGTAATAAGAAGCGATGGTTCAAATCTGAGCGGCTTTCCAATAATGATCAGTGATGTTATATGCGGTTTTGCCTCCGGTGATATTGATGGAAATGGTTTACTTGAAATTATTGTAAGAACACGGTCCCAGATATTAGCAATTGATAAATGGGGAAATAGCCTCTCCGGTTTTCCTGTTACCTACTATGATAATACTACAAATCCTGTAAAAATTTTTGAGTTTATATGACCTTGACGATAATAGCAGACTTGAAATAATTGTTAACAATCAAGGTGAGGTATGTGTATTTAATTTTGACGGCTCTATAAGAAGCGGCTGGCCAAAAGCTATAGTTGGTCGTGCCCAGGTTAGCCCGGCTATTGGGGATATTGATAATGATGGTCTTGCGGAAATTATCCTTGCTACTTTCAAGTTACTAACTCAGCCGCCATACACTGATTCATCAGCACTCAGGATATTCAGGAATGACGGAAGTAATTTTTCAGGTAACTGGCCCGTTTATTATGATTCCAATTATTTTAACTGGGATGCATCACCCACGCTTTTTCTGAATAAAAATAATGTTGATTCTAACTTTATCTTAACGAGTCAGAACGGTGAAACAATTAATTTTTATGAAAAATCAAGAAATGTGATGTATGACATTTATGGAAATGTAAAATGGCAGAGTCACATTATAACATCAGGAAATGCTCCAAGCACTTTAGTAATGGGTGATATTAACAGAGACGGGAGGCTGGAATTTTTTAACGGCGAACAGGCGGATCATTTTGATACTACTTTATATGGTTATTCCTATAATTTACAGTTACTAAATAACTGGCCGCGAACAGGAGGCGGAGCGGGTAAATCCACTCCAATAATAGGAAAATTCAAATATGGCAATGAATTATCTGTTTTAGCAAATACATGGTCTGCAACCGTAGACTCCGGCGGTTTTATATATGGAAGTAATTATGACGGGTCACAGCTTCCCTGGTCGCCGCTAAGACCTATTGGGTTAGTATATGCTATTTCCTGCGCTGATTTGAATAATGACGGTTCAGTTGAATTAATTGCTGTTTCTACAAGAACATCCAGTGAAACATATCTACATATATGGAGCTTTCCGGGAATACCGTATTCAAACGAAGATTTTCCATGGCCCCAATACGGGCATGACAGATACAGAACAAACCAGTTCGGATTTATTCCGCCTGATGACCCAATTGGCATTCAGCCAATAAGCTCAAATGTGCCTTTGAGGTTTACGCTTTATCAAAATTATCCAAACCCGTTTAACCCGGTAACTAATATCAGGTTTGATGTTTCTGGAAATGCGAAACGTGAAATGTCAAATGTGAAAATTGTAATATTTGATATTCTTGGCAGAGTAGTTACAACTCTTGTAAATGAAGAATTAAAAGCAGGTGAATATCGTATAAGCTGGGATGCTACCAATTATTCTTCAGGGATTTATTTTATAAGGATGACTTCAGAAGACTTTTCGGATAATAAAAAATTGATATTATTAAAATAATTATTTCAAGCTATTTTTAAATTACATTTTCATAATCAATTAACCTTTTTATCCTTTTTAGATGCCCAGTATTCA
>LLZO01000333.1 GCA_001567545.1 Candidatus Tepidiaquacellales bacterium OLB5 | reverse complement strand
ATGTTTGTAGTAATGATTCAGCGATTTTATAGAGCTCCGTAGGAGCGGCATGTTTTTCTGCATAAATGACGTTTCAGCAGGAAGATTCCGGTTTCAAATAAATGGAACAAGGATAAATTTATCAAGTTCAATAAAAAGAATAAATTTTTAGCTTTGCAGATATGACATTTTTAAATCCATTAATGTTATGGGGTTTGGCTGCTGTATCAATACCAATACTGATACACATATTTAACCTTAAAAGAACAAAAAAGATAGAATTTTCCACATTAATGTTCTTAAAGGAAATTCAGCAGTCTAAATATAAAAAGATAAAGCTTAAACAGCTTCTTATACTGTTATGCAGAATTGCATTTATTATATTTCTCGTATTAATGTTTTCTAAGCCGTATGATAAAGGTTTCCTAGGAACACCCGGCAGCAATGTAAAAAGCTCAGTACTTATCATACTGGATAATTCAATTAGTATGCAAAGCAGGAATTCCGGCGGCAATGAGCTTGAAACCGGCAGGAAAAAGATATACGAGCTTCTGGATGCATCTGACGGCAGTAATGAAATATTTTTAACTTCAGCATCCGCACTTAATTCACCGGCTGCAAGGCTGCCTTTTAATGATATAGGAGCAGTAAAGGATTCGCTTAACAGCATAAAAATTTCGGCAGTATCATTAAAACTTGATGAGATACTGTATTATGCGGAAGAGATACTGAAATCATCATCGCATACACGAAAAGAAATTTATATTGTAACAGACGCTCAGTCAACGTTTGTAAACAGTGAAAATATGATACGAGGATTCTTCAAAGAAAAGGAAAACCTGAGCCTGAATTTTATTTTAACCGGGAACCGGAATGCCAATAATCTATCTTTAGATACCATTAACATTGTAACTAAAATTTTTGAGACAAACCGCCCTGTAAAAATAAAAACATCCGTAACTAACCATAATAATTTTAATGCTGTAAATAAAAGCCTGATTTTAACTTTCGGCAGTCATAAGGAAGAAAAGGTAATTGATATAGCGGCAGGTTCAACAGTTGAAACTGAATTTATTTTTAAACCGGGGTCATACGGATTTTCATCTGGTAATGTTGAGCTTTCCGGAAGCGATATTGCTGATGATGAAATTCCCGGCGATAACCGCCGCTACTTTTCATTTTACATACCCCGCCGGGTTAACCTGCTTATAGCAGGTTCAGCGCCTCCGGATGCTGAATATATCAGGCTTGTACTTAAATCATCAGCAGAGCTTTCTCCGGATAGCAGCAATGGAACAATATTTAATATAACCGAAAATTATTCCGGCAGTATTGAAGACGAAGACCTGGATAAATTCAGCAGCATCGTTTTTCTTAACAAAGCAAAAATTACCGGCAGCGAAGCTGCAAAAATTAAAGAATTTATTGAATCAGGAAAAGGACTGGTAATATTTCCCGGTACGAACACAGACCCTGCTTCCTATAACAATGAGCTAATGAAAATAATGGACCTGCCTTATTTGGGAAATAAATATTCCCCGCAAATTAAAGCATCCTTCGATAAAATCGATACAGAGCATCCGGTGCTGGAGGGAATATTCAAACCTGGAAATGATAAAAATAATTTTTCAATTGAATCACCCGAAATTAAGACCGGGTATCAGCTGAACGGCGGCAGCAATTCATCTGCAGTAATTTCAGCAACAGACGGCAGCATATTCATGACGGAATATTTTTACGGCAAAGGAAAAATTATTATGTTTTCTGTTCCGGCTGATATGAATTCATCGGACTTTCCCGCAAAGAATATTTTTTCACCGCTTACTGTAAGAAGCATACTTTACACTGCCGATGTTAACAGCATTAAACCGGCAATTGCCGGGAAAGATTATTTTATCAGTCTCAGCAGCAGCATTACTTCCGGAGATACATTGTTTATCATTAATTCGCAGGCTCCCGGCAGCATAATAAAACTTTCCGATAACACTGGATTACTGAACGCCGGAAAATTTCTGGTTGAACCGGGAGTATATAATATCACTTCCGGTAATAATGTAATTAATTCTATTCCGGTAAATTTTATAAAAAGTGAATCCGATGTTAAAAGAGCTTCCCCCGACGATATTAAAAAATTAATGTCTGAAAAATACGATATGGAAATTAATATTATTCATTCAACAGAACCCGTTACAGCTTCTGTTACTGCTTTAAGAACAGGCAGAGACCTGTGGACCTACTTTTTAATTCTGGCAATTATATCATTGATATTTGAATACTTACTGTCAAGATCTTTGCTGAAAAGTAAATAAAATTTAATCATTTTTAATAAATTATTTTTTAAGTATATTTAAGTCCTTAAAAATAAGGCGATTACAAGAAATTTATAAATTACAGGAGAAATTCACGAGATGAGATCCGTTAAAGTTTTATCGGTATTTTTAATATTTGCAGCCGTTATAACATTTTTAACCGGCTGCAATTCTGCAGAACAGACTACAGCTAAGCTTGCTTACCAGCAGGGTGATTATAAAAAAGCTGAATCTGAATTCTTGAAAGAAACCAATCAGAATCCCACAAACGAAGAAGCATGGTTTTACCTGGCAATGTCAAGGGCTCAGCTTGGCAATGCTGCTGGAGTACTTGAAGCAATGGATAAATACCGCGCACTCGGTAAAAATTCATTTAGGCAGGAGCTTACCGAAGCATGGGGCACTATGTACGACAGAGGTTATAAACAGTACGAAGACGGAGAAAAAATTGCTAAAACCGGTAAAGATGAAGATGCAGTTAAAAAATTCCAGGAATCATTAAATAATTTTGAAATTGCACTGGCATTGCTTCCGGACAGCTCTTTTGTAAAAGATAATGTTGCTGCTTTGAATAACAGGGTAAATACTATTTTGGTAAAGCCGGTTATTGATAAAGGTGTTGAGCTTGAAAAAAATGGCGACTTTGCAGGCGCAATAGCAGAATATAACAAAGGTCTCCAGAAAGTAAGCAAAGGTTCAGGCGCTTATGAAGTTATCATTTATAACATAAGCCTTGCAAACTTAAAATGGGGCGAAAAGATGAGAGAAGCAAACTCTGAAGACCCGGCCTATAAGGAAAAATACCAGGCTGCGCTTCCTTATCTTGAAGAACTGACAGGCTCTAAAGATAAAGATAACAAGCTGAATGCATACGAGCTACTGATACAGGTGTATGCAAATCTAGGTATGAATGATAAAGCGCAGGATGCTATTAAAATGCGCGACCAGCTTAAAGATAATAAATAAATTAATAATATTATAATTGCAGCAGGATCCGGTTCAAAATCAGCAGCAGCCTTTGCCTGTTAACAGGCAAAGCAAAGATAACTCAGGAAGATGGTTCTGGGGAATTTTCCTCAGCCTCGTTTTCCTTGGGCTGGTTCTTGTTGCAGTAAGCTTCTTTGTATTCGCCTCAGCAATTAAACGCGGCGGGGGCGAATACACTTCATCCGGAAGCGGGGATAAAATTGCCGTTGTTGAAATCAACGATGTTATTGTCTCATCTGAAAAGACCGTTGAACAGATAAAAAAGTTCAGGGAAGACAAATCAGTTAAGGCAATATTGCTCCGCATCAACACTCCGGGAGGAGGAGTAGCAGCATCCCAGGAAATATACGAAGAAGTTAAAAAGACCCGCGACAGCGGAAAGATAATTGTAGTTTCAATGGGAGCCATCGCCGCAAGCGGCGGTTATTATATTGCTGTAGGCTCCAGCCTTATAGTTTCTAATCCCGGCACTTTAACCGGAAGCATCGGGGTTATAGCCCAGTTTATCAGTATAAAAGATCTGGCAGAAAAGCTTGGGATAAACCAGACAACCATAAAAAGCGGTAACCTGAAAGATGCAGGCAATCCTTTCAGGCAGATGAACGATACTGATAAAGCTTACTTTCAGGATGTTGTTGATAACAGCTTCATGCAGTTCCTGGATGTTGTTGCCAAAGAACGTAAAATGGATAAGGAAACTTTGCTTAAATATGCCAACGGCAGAGTATTCACCGGACTGCAGGCAAAAGAATACGGGCTGGTTGACTCACTTGGCACTTTCGAAGATGCTATCCGTATCACTAGCCGTATGGCAGGCATTGAAGGCGAACCAAGGATAATAAGGGAACGCAAAAAGTTTTCAATATTCGAAGAGTTAATGGGCTCCAAAATTGAAGACGTTACCGATATTAAAGGCAAGTTGTTTGATGAACCTATATTACAGTACAAGTTTCAGCCGTAAACTAATTATTGATTTTAGATATAAAATTATAACCAAAATTACAATTTTATAATATGACAAGAGCAGACATCGCAAACAAAATAGCTAACGCTACCGGTTTAAGCAAAGTTGAAACTGAAACTGTAGTTGAAGGTTTCATATTATGCGTTATTGATGCATTAAAAGAACAGGAAAGCATCGAAATACGCGGCTTCGGGACATTTAAGGTAAAGGAACGCAAACCGCGAATTGCACGCAATCCCAAGACCGGCGCTAAAGTTGAGCTTGGCAGAAGGTTTGTCCCTATGTTCAAGGTCTCAAAGGAATTCAAAAAAGCCGTTAATGATGCGCTGCTTGAAAAATATAATGAAAAGTAAAACGGCAAAAGCCTGACTGCCGAAACGCCGGTGCAGGCAGGTAAAAAGTCAAAATAAGATTTAATCATTTGATAAAATAAATAATAATTTAATAATAATAATAAAGCAAGGAGCATAAATGCCAAGCGGTAAAAAAAGAAAACGCCATAAAATGGCTACTCACAAAAGAAAGAAAAGATTAAGAAAGAACAGACATAAAAAGAGAGTAAGGTAAACTAAATAAAAGTTTGAAGGTTTAAAAGTTCATAAAGTTTAAATCAATTTGTAAAGTTCTGAACATTATTATTTTATAGTTTTTTTATGAAATTTGCAAGCATTTTTGACACTATCAATGAGAGTTCAAAAATGCTTTTGCATTTAACTTCACTGATATATTTTAGTTCACTGGCAAGATATAACATACTTCTCACCTCAGCAGCACTCCCCTTTGAGATATAAAGGAAATGTTTAAACTCATTATTTGTCCTTCTTTCAAAACCTTCAGCAATATTGTTCATTACAGATACGCTTGCTCTTAATAACTGATTTTTAAAAGCAAAATCATTGTTATCTTTCATAGCAGCATACAGCATAAGTGTCATTTCTTTAGCAATTTTCCAAGCCTCAATATCTTCAAATCTTTCAATTCTCATATCCGGTAATTTTACATGATTAACAATTAACCTTTTTCGCTTTTAACTTTATAACTTTATAACTTTTAAACCTTCCAACTATCTAACTTATTAACTTTCCAACTTTCTAACCTTCTTACTTTATAACCTTACAACCTTATAACTTTACAACCTTCTAACCCTTTTATCTTCTAACCTGGTAATTGGGAGCTTCCTTGGTTACAATTACATCATGCGGATGTGATTCCTTCAGCCCGGCATTGGTAATTTCTATAAAGCGGGCATTTTTCTGCAGCTCATCTATGGTTGCGCAGCCGCAGTAACCCATCGCGGCTCTTAAGCCGCCTACCATCTGGTAGATAACATCGCTTAACGGTCCCTTATACGGCACCCTGCCTTCGATACCTTCAGGCACCAGCTTGCTTAGCTCTGACTCAGGGTCCTGGAAATACCTGTCGCCGCTTCCGGCTTTCATTGCCTCCAGCGAGCCCATTCCCCTGTACATCTTGAATACCCTGCCTTCATATAATACTTTTTCGCCGGGTGATTCTTCCGTTCCGGCAAGCAGCCCGCCGACCATAATACAATCAGCTCCCGCAGCAATAGCTTTGGGAATATCCCCCGTCTGCTTGATCCCGCCATCTGAAATAACCGGTACTTTATATTTTTTAGCAGCTGATACTGCATTGAATACTGCTGTGATCTGGGGCATTCCCACCCCGGCAACAACGCGTGTTGTACATATAGAGCCTGCGCCTATGCCGACCTTTACAGCATCAACACCTGCTTTGATCAGGTCCAGAGTACCGTCATATGTAGCAACGTTTCCGGCAATTACATCGATATCAAACTTCTTTTTAATAGCCTTAACAACATTTAATACGCCCTGTGAATGACCGTGCGCTGTATCAACAACTACAACATCAACGCTGGCTTTAACAAGCGCTTCAACACGCTCAAGTGTATCTTTAGCTATTCCAACAGCAGCCCCGCAGATAAGCCTGCCGTGTGAGTCCTTGGCTGCAAACGGATGCTTTTTCCGTTTGATGATATCCTTAAATGTTATCAGCCCCTTTATCTTTCCGTTCTTATCTACCACGGGAAGCTTTTCTACTTTATGCTTCTGCAGAATGCGCTCTGCCTGTTCCAGTGTTGTGCCAACGGGGGCAGTGACAAGGTTTTCCTTTGTCATCAGCTCTGATACCTTGGTGTTCTGGTTAGGCTCAAACCGCAGGTCGCGGTTCGTTAATACGCCGATAAGCTCGTTGTTATCGTTGATTATGGGGAAGCCGGAAATTTTATAACGCTCCATCAGGCGGTTTGCATCGCCTACGGTTTGGTTTACTTTAAGCGTAATGGGGTCCAGTATCATTCCGCTTTCGCTTCGTTTAACGCGGTCAACTTCGGAAGCCTGTTTTTCGATGGTCATATTCTTATGCAGGATGCCGATACCGCCTTCGCGCGCCATGGCAATGGCAAGCTCTGATTCGGTAACCGTATCCATAGCTGCAGAAAGAATAGGCGTGTTAAGCCTTATGTTCTTTGTTAAACGTGCTGAGATATTTACGTCCCTTGGTAAGACCTTTGATTTTGCGGGAACCAGCAAAATATCATCAAAGGTGATTGCTTTAGTGATTATTTTTGTGTGTGCCATAGCAAATATAGCTAAAATATTTTTAAATTAAAAACCCATAGA
>LLZO01000332.1 GCA_001567545.1 Candidatus Tepidiaquacellales bacterium OLB5 | reverse complement strand
CCAATTACAGCAAGTGGTGGCCTCATGAGGTAAAATCAGAGCTTGAATATCTTGACCCGGCTATCATAGGCACCAGGATAAATGTGCAGAACGGACCGCTGGTTAAGTGGAAATCGGTAGTTACCGGTTTTAAAACCAACCGGCTGCTGGCAATTGATTATGTTGAAGGGGCATGGACGGGAAAAACAGCATGGCGGTTCGAAGAAATTAACGGCGGCACAAAGCTTACAATGGAAATTGATATAAGCTGTAACAGGCTTTGGCTTAAGGCAGTTTCTAAAGTTATGAACCTGAGCCGGATGCACTCAAAGCAGATAAAACTGATTTTTTCCAGGCTGGATAAATACCTGGCAGAAAATTTCAGTGAATACGAGCAGCAGCATAACCACGGAGGGATATCGGTTTCATACATAGACTATCTTACTCTTGCTGTCAAAGATGTAAACGTATCTGAGAAATTTTACAGGGACGTGTTCAGGGTGGAAAATATAAGCAACGGGAAAGCGGAAACATCAAACAACAGCGAAGCTCTTCTTAAGTTCGGCAGCCAGAAGCTCAGGCTTTTAAGCACCGATAAAGCCAGTCCTATAGATAAGGATGAAGTTATATTCCGCATGGCTCTTAACACACCTCTGGATAAAGTTAAATCAATACTGCTTGAAAAGGGCATAGAAATTCTGCCCGGACCCTTTACAAATAAAGCAGTTAATGCCAATAATGATATATTTTTTATAAAAGATCCTGACGGGTATTTAATAGCTTTGATGCAGAAAAACTAGCATTTTTGAATTTTTCCAAATCTTTTTATAATCAATGATGACCAGGCTTTTAATTGCAGTAATTTTTACTGTTTCTGTATTTTCAGCAAAGCTGTTTTGTCAGGATGCATCAGCACTCTCAAAACAGGGCGACTCGCTGTATTACTTAAACGATTACGGTAATAGTATTATTAAATACGAAGAATCGCTTAAGCTTGATCCGGGTAATGTTAACTTTGTTTATAATGCAGCCTGCGTATACTCGCTGCTTAAAAAGCCCGATGAAGCTTTTTCGAAGCTTGAACAGCTTCCGGGGATTGGATACGAAAATGTAAGCTGGATATCAGGTGATACCGATCTTGAGCCGCTAAGAAACGATACCAGGTGGAAACCGCTGATAGAAAAAATACAGGCAAACCTTAACAAAAGAAAAGATATCGGGAATATGAAAATAGTAACTTCGGATATAGATAACTTCTGGGTTATGTATGATGTTTATAAGAAAAGCGGAAGCGTTGATGATATTCAAAAGCTGTACTTCGATAAAAAAAGCGCCGGGCTGGATGCATTTACAAAAGTAAGGGTCATCAATGCCGGTCAAATGGATAAAGTTTTAAAAATATATCCTCAATTTCTTGAGTCAATAAGAAGCAATACCTTAAGTTTAAAAAATATCAGCGGAAAACTTATAGGTTATTTTGAGAAGCTTCAGGAAATTTATCCGGAGGTTTATTTCCCGGATATTTATTTCACAATAGGGTGCTTTAGTACCGGCGGTACGGTTTCAGGCAGAATGCTGTTAATTGGATCTGAGCTTATGTGTGCAGATGAAAACTCACCCACCGGTGAGCTAAACAGCTGGCTCAAAGGCAATATCGGAAAAATCGATAATATCGAACAGATAGTAATGCATGAATCAATCCACACACTGCAGGAATATAACCAGGCAAATCTCTTAGGCGCATCCATTAAAGAAGGGGCCTGTGATTTTATAGCCTCTATGGTAACCGGCCACGAAATGAATTCAGCACATTATATATACGGAAGAAAATACGAAAAAGGTTTATGGAAAGAATTTAAAAAAGAAATGTACGGCACCGATTATTCGCGATGGCTGTATTCAGGCAATAATTCGATAGGCAGGCCAAGCGACCTGGGATATTTTATTGGGTATAAAATATGCGAAGCATATTATGAAAATTCAGAGGATAAAACCAGAGCAGTTAAGGAAATAATTGAAGTCAGTGATTTTGAAGCATTCCTTAAAAAAAGCGCTTATGAAGAAAAGTTTGAATAAAGATTTTGAAATTTAAAAAGGAGGCTCAATTTAAGCCTCCTTTTTAAATTCCTTATGCTGTTTTTTATTTCAGCGGGCTGTTTTCAGAAAGCAGCGGCGCAATTTCCTCTTTTGATAAAGTTATCTCGATCGGACCCTGTGCATAAGACGCAATTTCATACGGATTATAAAGAAAAGTTATAGAACCGTCATTAGAAATTACCCAGTTATAGTTAAACGAGATTTTGTTTTCAAATAAACCTCCTTTATCCGAAAGACTTTCTCCGGCTGCAATATTGTTATCTTTGCGGAATTTGGCATCTATAAGCTCATTAAGCTTCTTTTCAAAGCCGGCAGCAAACAAATTGCCGAGCGTTAAAGTATCACCGGTTTCTTTGCTTATGTTGTAATATTCCAGGTAACTGTTTGGGTGCGCTCCGCCCATGTATGATGAATTACCCGATGCTATATTTATAATTTTCGGGTGATCTAAATTAGCAGAAACAGAAAGCTCAAGATACCAGTATTGGGGCGATTCCGGGAATTCTTTCCGCATTGATACATACTGAGCCATAAACGTATCTGCAGCAGCCTGTATATTTGTAACTGCCTTATCCCCGAAAGTTAAGCTGTTGTT
The DNA here is from genome assembly GCA_001567545.1 of Candidatus Tepidiaquacellales bacterium OLB5. Lineage (GTDB taxonomy): Bacteria > Bacteroidota > Ignavibacteria > Tepidaquicellales > OLB5 > OLB5. The sequence goes on along the minus strand of LLZO01000332.1, from coordinate 165 downwards.
TATAATGTTTGTGATTAATTTATTTACCTTGTCCATGTTGCTGCCTGAAACTGCTTCTATATAATCAACCTTAAAGTATGTACAGGTATCTGTTGGCTGGCAGTTATTGTAAGATTTAAGGAATGATTTATCTGAGAATTTAACAGGGTTTACCTCGGCAGTTTT
>LLZO01000331.1 GCA_001567545.1 Candidatus Tepidiaquacellales bacterium OLB5 | reverse complement strand
TTGACGATTTTTGATTACAATAAGCTATTGCACAGTTCCCAAGTCATTCATGTTGTGATTTGCTTTCAAAATGTTATTTGACGATTTTTGATTACAATTTAACTGGAGCTAATATTTGGCAAAGAACAGTTGTGATTTGCTTTCAAAATGTTATTTGACGATTTTTGATTACAATAATTACTAGGCTTTATAGCCAAAACCGAACTAGTTGTGATTTGCTTTCAAAATGTTATTTGACGATTTTTGACTACAATTTTCCTCGTTGTAAACCCTAATGCCAAAGCGTTGTGATTTGCTTTCAAAATGTTATTTGACGATTTTTGATTACAATATACCTCATCCTTAAAATGAGCCTCTATAGGTTGTGATTTGCTTTCAAAATGTTATTTGACGATTTTTGATTACAATAACGTAGATTTAGAGAAAAGATATGGGCAGGTTGTGATTTGCTTTCAAAATGTTATTTGACGATTTTTGATTACAATGGTGGCTGTAGTAATTCTATTCAGCTTCGGGTTGTGATTTGCTTTCAAAATGTTATTTGACGATTTTTGATTACAATAATCCGAATTGAAAGTATATCTGTCAACGTGTTGTGATTTGCTTTCAAAATGTTATTTGACGATTTTTGATTACAATATTTTTTAAAACTTACCGGCATTACCCGCGTTGTGATTTGCTTTCAAAATGTTATTTGACGATTTTTGATTACAATACCCGGCAAGCAGGTCTTTACGATTTTTCGTTGTGATTTGCTTTCAAAATGTTATTTGACGATTTTTGATTACAATCATATCAGTCAAGGGAACATTGAACTAATGTTGTGATTTGCTTTCAAAATGTTATTTGACGATTTTTGATTACAATTGCTTTGTTAAATCGTACGACTTTGCAGCGTTGTGATTTGCTTTCAAAATGTTATTTGACGATTTTTGATTACAATGCTAATATGTCTTGTAACTGATACCCTGATGTTGTGATTTGCTTTCAAAATGTTATTTGACGATTTTTGATTACAATCTGCGAGTTCTTTTATTTCGTTGTATGTTAGTTGTGATTTGCTTTCAAAATGTTATTTGACGATTTTTGATTACAATCGTACGACTTTGGGGAATGTTCAAGATTGAGTTGTGATTTGCTTTCAAAATGTTATTTGACGATTTTTGATTACAATGGAATAGCGTTGCTTACGTTCGACAATATGTTGTGATTTGCTTTCAAAATGTTATTTGACGATTTTTGATTACAATTCATTCATAGACTCCGCCGTCCAATAAATAGTTGTGATTTGCTTTCAAAATGTTATTTGACGATTTTTGATTACAATTATGCCTTTTCTCTTAACTGCTCTTAGTATGTTGTGATTTGCTTTCAAAATGTTATTTGACGATTTTTGATTACAATATTAACTCGTCATATTTTATTGTCCTTATGTTGTGATTTGCTTTCAAAATGTTATTTGACGATTTTTGATTACAATAAGCTATTGCACAGTTCCCAAGTCATTCATGTTGTGATTTGCTTTCAAAATGTTATTTGACGATTTTTGATTACAATTTAACTGGAGCTAATATTTGGCAAAGAACAGTTGTGATTTGCTTTCAAAATGTTATTTGACGATTTTTGATTACAAT
>LLZO01000330.1 GCA_001567545.1 Candidatus Tepidiaquacellales bacterium OLB5 | reverse complement strand
CTGGATCTTTCTGCATGGCCACCGCCAGCTTGCAGGCAGCTTTATATTGCAGTTTTCGGAGCTTGCTGATGCCGGCAGCTTTATTTATGCCCCTGAAGCTCTGATGAGGCTTTATGTAAAAGGTGATTTTGGCGATGTTGGAGCTTCATGGATGACTAAAGAAGACCGGGAGTGTGATATTAAAGATTATGTGAACTATCTTGACAGGTTATTTTTTGATGAGATAAAACCTAATGCTGAGCTTTATAAATTAAAAATTAATACACTGGGTTTTTCTCAGGGAGCAGCAACTCTTGCCCGGTGGATTACCTTAGGAAAAGCAAAAGTAAGCAAAGCTGTTTTCTGGTGCGGAAGCCTTGCGCATGATTTAGATTACAGGAATTATCCGCATCTTAAAGAAACCGAAATTCATCAGGTGTTTGCTTCGAAAGACCCTTATTACAAAAAGGATTTCCCCGAATCACAAATTCAATTGCTTAAAAATGCCGGCATTCAGCCAAAGTCATTTGTTTTTGATGGAGGACATGAAATTAGTGTGAAGTTTTTAAAAGAAACTTCAATCCTTTAATTTTTTAATATTTTCGGCAATTTCCTTATGATTTAAATCATAATTTAAATCGTATATTTTTAATAATTTTGTAAAGTTATTATTAATTTAACGGAGAATAAATGAGCTTTAGAACAATAATTGAACCGTTTAAAATAAAAGAAGTTGAACCGTTAAGCGTTACAACAGAAGAAGAACGAATTAAATATATTAAAGAAGCGCACTACAATCCCTTTATGCTGAAATCTGAACATGTGCTGATTGATTTTCTAACCGATAGCGGTACATCTGCTATGAGCTCACGCCAGTGGGCTGCAATGATGGATGGCGATGAAGCCTATGCCGGTTCCCGCAGCTGGCTGCGTATGGAAGCAGTAATTAAGGATCTTACAGGATATGAACATATCCTGCCAACACACCAGGGCAGGGCAGCAGAACGTATTTTATACAGTCATCTTGGGGGCAAAGGAAAAGTTTTCATTAGCAACACGCACTTTGATACAACAAGGGCTAATATTGAGTTCAGCGGAGCAGAGGCTTTTGATATTCCGATCGAAGAAGCAAAACACCCTATGCTTGAGCATCCCTTTAAAGGCAATATGGATACAAAAGCGCTTGAAGAGCTGATAAAAAAATACGGACCGGAAAATATCGGCGGTGTAATTCTGACCGTTACTAACAACAGCGGCGGGGGTCAGCCCGTAAGCATGGCAAATGCTGTTGAGGTGCAGAAAGTATGCAGGAAGTATAAAGTAAATTATTTTATTGATTGCTGCCGGATTGCTGAAAATGCTTATTATATTAAACACCGCGAA
>LLZO01000329.1 GCA_001567545.1 Candidatus Tepidiaquacellales bacterium OLB5 | reverse complement strand
AAAAAGCCGGGATATAAGCGAGATAGAAAAGCTTGATAAAGGCGGCCCGATTGCATATACAGATTACCTTATAATGAATGACGGTACGCTTGATGAGATGAATGCTGAATTGAAGAAGTACATATGACTCAAGTTTAAAATTTCAATTAATATAGATTCCTGCTTATGCCCCAAAGGGGTAAACAGGGAATGACAAAAGAATGAAAAGAAAAGATTACATTTCGTGGGATGAATATTTTATGGGAATTGCTTTGCTTTCAGCAAAGCGCAGCAAGGATCCCAGCACACAGGTTGGTGCCTGTATTGTAAACCAATACAATAAAATTGTAGGTATTGGTTACAACGGCTTCCCTATTGGATGCGATGATGACCAGCTTCCATGGAGCAAATCTTCTGATAATGCAAATGAAACCAAATATCCTTACGTTGTGCACGCAGAAGCCAATGCAATTCTTAATTCAACAAAAGACCTGCACGGAGCAAGGATATATGTTGCTTTATTTCCCTGTAATGAATGTACAAAGCTTCTGATTCAATCCGGCATTAGAGAAATTATTTATTTAAGCGATAAATACAAAGATACTGACAGCGTAAAAGCTTCGAAAAAGATGCTGGATATGGCCGGGGTTACATACAGGCAGCTTGTTCTTGAAGATAAGAACATAGTGATCGATTTTACAGTTGACAGCTGATGGATAAGAAAAAAATCACACTGGAAGAAGCTAAAAAAGCAGGCGGAAAAAAGTACCGTGAAAAAGTACAAAAAGTGCTTGCTGAATACGAAAATTTACCCGACGAAAAAAAACACCAGTCGCATTTATATTACGGTTACGGCAAAGGCAAAACTACTGCTGCAATGGGCCTTGCTTTCCGCGCCCTCGGCGCCGGAATGAACGTGGTTATTGTTGAATTTGATAAGGGTCATGACCAGTCAAAAGAACATTATTACGAAAGACGGATTTTCCTTAAACTTAAAGAGCTTGGGTACCCGGTTGAGCTGCATTCAACAGGCTGTGAAAGAATGAATGAAGACGGTACTTTCCGCTTCAAAAATGCCGAAGAAGATTTTGAAGAAGCTAAACGGGCTCTGGCAATTGTCCGTGACCTGATAATAAACGGCAAACAGAATGTTTTAGTGCTTGATGAATTTGTTGCTGCGGCAAATTATCATTTGATAGATGAAAAAGATGTACTTGATATTCTTGAATTATTCAACAATAACCGCAGGTTCGAGCTTGTTATGACAGGACACAAATTATTCGACGGACTTGAAGAAAAAGTGGATCTTATTACCGAAAACAGAAAAGTTAAACATTATTTTGATAAAGGTATTCAGGCCAGAAAAGGAATAGAATACTAATGTCAAATTTCAAATGAAAAAATATCAAATAACTTTATTTAGAATCTTATAACCATGAATAAAAATACGATATATACAATAGTACTTACGGCAACTCTTTCAATATTTATTGCGGCATGTAATGATTCAGAAGGGCCAACTGTACCTAATACGGGAGGAAATCCTTTAACAGGTGCATATATACTTTATTATTCCTCATTTACAAGCACCGATTATGCATTTTATGATGCTTCAAAAGATTCTGTAACCGATTTTATGTTTACATCAAATAATCCCGGCGTAAAGCTGAATGTAAATCCTGGTGAAATGAAATTAAATTCAGACAGAAAGCTTTATATCTCTGCTCTTGGCATCCCGGGAAATAACGGGACAATTTACAGGATAAATCCTGAAAATAATTCGGTGGAAGACTCATTACGTTTTGGCAGTATGCCTGATGGTTTTGCTATTAACAATAACAGGATTGTAATAGCAAATTCATTGAGTACAAATGTTACGGTTCTTGACCTGGATTTTAATATTATAAAAGATACAGTTGAAGTTGGCAGTAACCCGGTAAATGTGTTATATGGTTTTAATAAATATATAGTAACGAGACAGTTAACAAATACTGAACCCTCTGCTGCTTTTGTAGATGAAATTAATTACAGTGTTACAAAACAGTTTTTTCCCGGTGTTCCGGTAAGCGCTATTTATAATGTGAATGGGATATTTATTTCAACCAGCCAGAATAAGAACATATACAGAATAGAATCAGAATCGTTTACAACTATTGATTCATTTGCAGTTTCTTCAGTATATCCATCACTTGGAAAACTTATATTTAAATCTCAAAACAGCTTTTATGTTGTTGCAGGAGGAAAAGAAATATGGCTTGCAGTGGCTAATTCCGGAACATTCGTTTTTACAAATATTTTTCCGGCATCAAACGATATAAATATTGGTTCAATTGCTTATGAATCAAATTCAAATGAATTATACTTTACCAGCAGCACAAATCCACCGGGTTCTATTTTGTATATAATTGATGGCAATAACGGTAATGTTAAACGGTTTAAATCTCTCGCAGGTAACGGCTCTAAAAGCATCGTTTTCAGGTATTTTTAGGGGTAAGGATATCCCTGTTCCTGTATATTATCAAACCTACAATAATTGTAAATACGCACATTAGCAGTCCCCCGAAAACATCCACTACATAATGGTACCTTAAATAAATTGTAGCAGCAACCATACAGAAAAAATAAGGCAGGTAGAAATAAAATGAGCGTGACCGGAACTTCCACGAGAGATACATTATCAGGAAAGCCGTAATAGTATGCAGGCTTGGCATAGCATCACGCTGCACATAATCCTGCGGATTTGGAACCCCGGGCGGAATGGATTCCCCGAAATTCAGAAATGCCCTTATAGGCTCTGTTAACAATATACCCGGCATTTCTGAACTTATTGCATAAAAATCATGCAGGTGAAACCTGGGACCGTTTGCAGGAAATATCAGATAAAGAATATAGCTTGTAAAGAAACTGAAGAACAGAATAAATATCGTGTATTTAAATTCCCTGTACCTGTGCCATAAATAAAGCTCCAGTCCAAAAACCACTATCATTGGATAATAATATACATAAACTATCTGCAAAAACTCTGTTAACAGCGGATTTTCAAATCTGTAAACCCACTGGGTTGGATTTAAACCGAAAATAGCAAAATCCATTCTCATAAATACAGGGTCCCAGTCAGCGGGTTTTAAAGAATATCCAATTATATAAACCTGTTTAAAAATAAATAAAATTGCAGCAACACCATACCAGTACCGTGCTATTTTCAGCGGATTTAAATTCGTGATATTCTTTTCACCTTTTGTTTCTGCAAGGTATTCATATTTATTTACAAGCCTGTAAATAACCCAAACGATGAACAGATTGATAATTATATAAATATACCAATCGCTGATACTGAAATTAAAATACAGCATTATTCCTGAAAGTACTATAAGCATTGTTTGTGTAACAATGTCAGCAGGGGAGTGATATTTGAAGATCTTTTTGATAGCAGGAGAATATATTTATACTAACCATTTTATGGAAAATGTAGCCAGTGTTAAAAATACGGTTATACCAACCACATCCTGGAAAGCTGTTTCAAAAGGTCCGACAGTAATTGCAGGGTCAAAACCGATCCTTTTTGAAAGCAGGGGAGTTGTTGTTCCGACAAATGCAGAAATATTAATTGAGATGAACATGGAAACGCCTACAACCAGTCCGAAAATAAATTTCCCGAACCAGAAAGCGCCTATTAATCCTATTATTAGTCCGCAGATGGAGCCTATTATCAGGCTGATTTGCAGCGAGCGTTTAATTGGCTCTGCCCACCTGCTTATTGTTATATCGCCGGTTGAAAGAGCGCGGACTGTCATAGCGGATGCCTGCAATCCTGTGTTTCCTGAAATTGCTGAAATTATCGGCATAAATGATGTTAATAGTATTACACGAGCAAGAGTTTCATCATAATAATTAATTACTACACCTGCAAAAAACTGGATGCCAAGTGTAATTAAAACCCAGGGCAGGCGAAGCCATGCTATCTGGAAGGGTGATTTGCTTGCAAGCTCTTCAGCATCAGAACCCACTATCTTTGCCACATCTTCAGTGAATTCTTCTTCCATGATCTCGGCAATATCATCAAATGAGATTTTTCCTACAACACGGTGGTCCTTATCTATTACCGGAATAGAAACAACATCGTATTTTCTCATTATAGCCGCAACTTCTTCCCTGTCTGTATCAGTATCCACTGAAATCACTTCATCAGACATTATATCAGCCATAATTACAGATGGTGTATTCAGGGCAACAATTATCTTTTTAAGTGATACAATTCCCTGAAGCCTGCCTTCTGAGTCAGTTACCCAAACATGGTAAAGATGTTCGTTATCGGGCGCTTTTTCCCGGATTATTTCAACAGCCCGGTTTATGCTGTCTGCGGTGTGAACAGTAACAAACTCCTTCTGCATGATTCCGCCGGCAGTATCTTCTTCATAGCTCAGAAGCTCTTTAACTTCACTGGAATCTTCGGATTCCATCTGCTGAAGCACATCTTCGGCTTTCTTTTCTTCAAGATCGCCTATGATATCTGTAGCGTCGTCGGAATCCATTTCGCCGACGATTTCACTGATCTCACCGGAAGTTAAATGCCTGAGGATAAAATCGCGCCTGTGCTCGCTTAATTCCAGCAGAACTTCTGCTTCTGTTTCATCATCAAGCAGCTTAAAAAGCGCTAACCCGTCATTCAGCTCAAGATTATCGATAATCAGAGCTATATCCGCAGGGTAAATATCACCCATGATATTTTTAAGCAAAGTATCAGAATTACTTTCAATCAGGTCTGAAATATCACTTAAAAGCTGTTCGTCAACTTCTATTACTGCTCTTTTTTGTTTTTTTTCAGGCATTTAAAATTAATATTTAAACCTTGCGTATGCTTTTTCGGTTATATCTTCATGAAGGGTTTTAAAACCCCGGGCTCTGTATTTAATAAAAGCATTGTAGCCTATCATAGCTGCATTATCCGTTGAATAAATTTTATCCGGAAAAAATATCCTGAAACCGGATTTAATATATTCATTGAATTTATTTCTAAGGTCAGAATTTGCAGAAACACCTCCTGATACTGCAATTCTGCTGATGTTAAAATTTTTTGCTGCAAGTATAGTTTTTTCAACCAGTACGCCTGTAACTGCATCCTGAAATGATGCAGCTATATTTTTTAAAGATGATTCATCCGGTTTGCTGTTGTACTCTTTTTTAAGAAAATACAATAGAGAGGTTTTTATTCCGCTGAAAGAAAAATCATACGGATAGCCTTTAATACTGCTTTTAGGGAATTTATGAAACCCCGGATCTCCTTCGGCTGCCAGCTTTTCTATTAATGGTCCGCCGGGATACTCAAGCCCCAGCATTTTTGCTGCTTTATCGAATGCTTCACCGGCAGCATCATCGTGTGTGAACCCGATGACCTCTGATTCATTATAATTTTTTACTAAAAATAAAATTGTATGCCCTCCGGATACAACAAGAGATAAAAACGGAAAAATAATTTTTTCCTCACCTATAAAGCTTGAAAATAGATGTGATTCAATATGATCAATCCCTGTAAACGGAATATTTCGGGCCAATGCAAACCCTTTTGCATAGTTATATCCCACAAGTAATGAACCTATCAGACCCGGACCTTTTGCCGCAGCAACCAGGTTTATCTGTTCTTTTTGAATTCCGCTTTGCTCTATCGCTTTTTCTGCTATTTCTGTAATTGTTTCAATATGAGCCCTGGAAGCAAGCTCCGGAACTATTCCGCCGTACTTTTTATGAAAAAATTGGGATGATATTACATTTGAAAGAACTTTTTCATTTTCCAGAACAGAAGCTGATGTTTCATCACATGATGATTCTATAGCAAATGTAAAAACTGACATTTACAAAAATATCATTATTTGTGAAATTTAGCAAATTCTGTTATAAACACACTGAATTAATTAGCGTAAAAAGGGCATATATACCGTATTATAGGTATTGAGAACACTAACTACTTAAACTAATTTAGTAACCCCAAATGAAATATAGTTTGATTTTTGAAAGATTATTGTTTATTTTCGTAATTGGGGGTATGCGTAAGTTTATTAAGATACTAATGGCTTTATAATAAAGTAACACTTTAATAATTGAGCTGTTTATCATAATCAAAAAATAAATATGTATAAGAAATTACTCCCGATTATTCTTTTTTTCATTATATTAACAACATTCCTTAAATCACAGGAAAATAGCGGAAATTTTTCTAATAATTTAATATTTTCCGGGAATTCAGGCAAATTATCTTTATTTTCTGACCGAAATACGAAATCCTCTCAAAATCAATTAATTGGTAACAAAATTCAATTATCGCTTTCTGAAAAAAACCACAGTAACCGGGATAATATGTTTTATCAGGAACCTGCTGTTTTAAAATTAAAGGAAAGTACTTCAAAAGCCAAAAAAAGACATATAGATGTTTATTTTCATAATTTTTACGATTCTTACCAGGAAAACTATATTGCGAATTTTATAGGTCACGTACATTTTGGGGTAGGTCCCGGTTTTTATATGGGACCATATCTTGATGTGTATGCTGATTCCAAATCCAGTAAAGCACTTATTTATAATGACAGGTTTGTTGAGATAGGATTTTTCTTAAGATATTATTTCTTCCAGAATCTTTACTTTGAAGGAAGAATAGGATATACAAGACAGATTGATCTGGATTCCAACAAGATCAACTTTAAACCTATGCTTGTTTATTTCTACAGGTTCGGCGAACCTGTATTTAAGCGTACAAAATCTACAGATCCCAAAACCAGCCTGTACCTGGATATTTATTATGCAGCAATGTATGATTATAAATATAAAAATGCATTCTTACAGGGAATACTTACACAGGCTTTAAGGTTCAGTTTGAAAGGATACTCATATTTTGAAAATTATCTTTTTGAGTCGGGGCAGTTTGACGGCAGAAAAGTAGATTATAATAATTATTTTGAAATCGGGACCGGTGTGAGGTTTAAACCAAATATGCTGGTTGGTCCTGTAATTTTTGTTGAGCCTACATATAAAGTATATTTTTATGGTGACAGGAAAAATTCATTCCAGTTAAAAGCCGGGTTTATACTTAACTTTTTCCTGGATATCTGACAGCTTAATAAAATTGAAAAGTATTTAATAAGATAAAGTAAAATTATATGCAAGAAGTTTTCACAGTATTACTCTGGGTCTGTTCAGTTCTGCTGGTTATCAGCGGAATAGACGACGTGCTGGTTGACCTGCTATACTGGTTCAACCGCTGGAAATATAACAGGAGCCTTCCGAATATGGATGACGTTCTGGCAGCTAGTGAGAACTCTATTGCTCTTGTGATCTGCGCATGGCGCGAGTATAAAGTAATCGGAAGAACTCTTACTTATGCTTTAAGTAAAATGAGGTATAGTAATTTTACTATATTTGTAGGTGTATATCCAAACGATACTAAAACACTTGAAGTTGTTAAACGCATAGCGCAGAAGAACAACAAAGTTGTTATCTGTGTTAATTCTCATGACGGACCGACAACAAAAGCTGATAACCTGAACAATGTTTATGCTTCAATAAAAAGATTTGAAAAGGATAACGGCAAGGGTTTTGATATAATTTCGATCCACGACAGCGAAGACTTTATACACCCGTTAACATTAAAAATTGATAACTACCTTATTATGCACCAGGGTGTTGATGCTGTGCAGATTCCCGTAGTGCCTATTAAAGATGACAGGGGCAAGTTCATTCACAGGACGTACTGCGATGCATTTGCCGAAGTGCATTCAAAGGATCTTATAGTAAGGCAGGCATTAAAGGTATTTATACCTTTTGCCGGAACCGGTATGAGCTTCCGGAGGGAAATATTTATGAACCTTGACAGCCATTACCCGCAGGTTTTCAATGAAGCAAACCTGACCGAAGATTATGAGCTTGGCTTAAGGCTGTTTAAAATGGGTTATAAAACTGCTTACATAAATTTACTTATTGATAAAAATAATCCCAATTCAAGGGTTGCAACAGGTGAATACTTCCCCAATACTTTCTGGGCTGCTGTTAAGCAGCGCTCACGCTGGACAGCGGGTATCTGTTTCCAGAACTGGAAAATGCATAAATGGGCAGGCAGTTTAAAGACAAAGTATTTTTTAATGCGCGACAGGAAAACTATATTCAGCAATTTTATGGTGCTGTTAAGCAATCTGGTTTTTGCATTATTCCTGCTGTATATGCTTGGCTTTGGGCTGGGTATCAGGGTGTTTGAATCTGCCGTGGAGCAGAACACAGCCTTATGGTTCTTCCTTTGGGCATGTTTCTTCTTTATGGTCTGGCGTCTGCTGCACCGGTTTATATTTACCTACAGCTGGTACGGCCTAAAGTATGCATTCTTTAGCCTTATAAGGCTTAACTTCGATAACCTGATAAACTTCTTTGCTACTTTCCGGGCTTTAAAAGTATTTATGAACATGAAGAATAAAGTAGTCTGGGAATCAACCGAGCATTATTAAAAAATATTTTTTTTACCATGGTAAACCGGAGGCAGTCTGAACATAGGCTGCCTCTTTTTTATCTATCATTTAACAAAGTATTCACTGTATTACGGTATTAATCTGCGTTTTATCTTAAATTATGGATAATTATCTTTGTTACTGGAAATTGTAATTTTATGGCTGAAAATATTAATATTGGTTTAAATCCGCAGGAATTTAAGGGTAAGAAAGTAATTGTTATCATATTCGGCACCAGGCCCGAAATAATAAAGCTTTTTGTTCTGTACAGGATACTTAAAAGATCAGATGAATTCTATCCCCTGCTTTATAATACCGCACAGCAGAAAATATCCGGTGATATTTTATCGAAAATCGGCATTAATCCGGATATTACTGCAACCGAAAAACCAAACCGCTCAAGTGATCTTAATGAGCTGATTGCTCACCTGCTTACCGATTTTAACGAAAAGTTCAGTGATAGATCTTCTGTAACAAAAAAAGATCTGCACGGAATAATTGTACAGGGTGATACAGCCAGCGCATTTACAGGCGCACTGTGGGGATTTTTAAACCAGATACCTGTTTTCCATGCAGAAGCAGGATTGCGTACTTATGATAAGCTTAACCCGTTCCCTGAAGAGTTCATGCGCGAAGCGGTGGCAAGAATGACAACGCTTCACTTTGCGCCAAAGGGAATTAACCGCGATAACCTGATCAGAGAAGGAATTAAGCCGGAAAATATTTTTGTTATCGGCAATACAATCAATGATGCAATATTTACTCTTATAAAGGAAAAAAAGATCAAAGAGCCGAAAGAAAAAAATTATATTCTCAGCACATTTCACAGGCGGGAGAACTGGAACTACGTTTCAGATTATGCACGGATTCTTAATACAGTAATGAACGATGTTTCAGGCTATTCAGAAATTCTGCATCTAATGCACCCCAACCCGCTTATACAGCGCAGCTTTGATGAAGTAATGAACGGTAAAGGTCATCCCAAGCTAAAAATAATGAACCCTATACATGATTACTTTGAAATGCTGGGTTATGTTAAAAATGCCGAATCTATTTTAACTGATTCAGGCGGGCTGCAGGAAGAATCATTGTTCTTTAATGTTCCCTGCGGAGTGCTGCGCAAAACCACGGAACGCCCCGAAGTTCTGAAAAAAAATGCTAAGCTTCTGCCAATAGATAAACCTGAAATAACCACGTTTCTGACGGAAGCTATTGAATACAGGAAAGTACACCAGTCAAAATATAATTATACTTATGGTTTTGGTGACTCAAGCTACCTGATTTACGAGCTACTTAAAAAAATTCTATGGAATACAGACAGAATATTCATTTATATAAATTAAACTGAAAATTTATAAAGCCGTATTTTATACGGCTTTTTTATTTATAAGACTATAAAAACACTTGATTAATCAATAAAAAAAACTCATTTTAAGGATTATCAATCCATAAAACATTTTAATAAGATGAAAAAACATGTTATTAAAATACTGTTGGTTGTTTTCTGTTTGTGTCCGCTTTCCTTTAGCCAGGAAAGGTTTAACGAAGTAACCCAGCCCGGCCCTGGTGATGTAAAAAATACATCAAAATACCTTTTACGCGAAGATTCCCGAAACAGCTCTAAAAAAAGCAGCGAAAATACTACTACTGTTAAAAGTGTTGAGCTTTACAGGTACCAGGTTGACCTAATGCAGAAAAATAAAGTCATAAAAGAAGAAAGCTCTTTCAACATTATATCTTCATTCAGGCAAAATATTAGGTTTGGTGGATTCTGGGACAGGTATGCTATTGTGAACTTTAAACCGGATATGTTCATTAAGCCGTTTGAATTTTTAAGTATTTATGCTGTTCACAATTCAAGTTATTTTATACCAATTACTGCTGTTAAAGAGCACTTTAAGCTAATGGCTCTGCAGAGTGCAGCAATACTTGCCATAGATAATACAATAAAACACTTTATGCCTGCCGGTAAAATAATTAAATCAGTTACAGGATTTCTGCTTAAGAATATTGTCATGAATACAATGCTCGGGAAAATTAAAAGTAACGGAAGTGATAAAATTTTTGAACAGGGCAGCTATTACTGTGCTGTAAGCATCAGGTTTTGAAAATAAGAAGTGCGGGATAAACCCGCACTAAGATATTGGATTGCATTAATACTATTTCACAAGTATCATTTTCCTTACTTCTGAAAAATCGCCGGTTATCATTCTGTAAAAATATACTCCGCTTGCAAGTCCCGTACCGTTAAAATCAGTTTCATAAGTTCCCGGTGCAAAGTTTTCATCAACAATAACAGAAACAAGCCTGCCTGTAATATCATATACTGCAATTTTTACAAAATTATTTTTTCCGGTTGCCGGTACCGTGAACCTGATTTTGGTTGCAGGATTAAAGGGATTGGGAAAATTCTGCAAAAGGCTGAATCTACCGGGTATTTCTGATGATATCTGGTTAATTCCGATTACAAAGTTTATCAGCGGCAGTTCTATATACGATTTTGAGTTATTGTTAATATATACCTGGTTAGCTGCCTGTTTTAACGAAGGAAGCATAAATGGATTGGTTCTCAAAAAAACATCGGTTGTATCGCCGTTAAAATCATAAAGCGGCACGTTATCCAGGTTTGTCAGCTTAACCCTTATTTTACTTCCTGCCCGGAAAATATGAGAATAAGACTGTCCGTTCACATATTTTTGCTGAACCTGGTTTGCTGTATAGTTTCTGTCTGTCCAGTTGATCCTTGTAACAAGCTTTTCATTTCCGTTTGCCCTAACATCAAATACCTGCATATTATACTGGCAAATTTCATTTGCCGTTGATGAATAATACAGGTAAGCAAAAGGTGTCCCTGCCAAAGTTGCATCCTGTAATAAAGCCGGAGTATCAAAATAAATTTCATTCTTCCGGAATTTTGCATCAAATAATGACCCCCGGAACTCTGTATTTACAAGGTATTCCATTGTTACATTCGGGTCAAGCACATCGTTATTAAAGCTGACTGAAGCCTGAGTGCCGCCGTAACCGTATACCTGAAGCTGGTTCCCGGGATGGAAGTAAAGCTTGACATTCTGTACGCCAGCAGGCGGCCATACCGGAGAATTGGCGCGTACCCAGCTCCACTGGCTTTCACTGGCAGGGTACCTGCTGGATGCATATGTAAACTTGTTGTTAACATTCATTATACCGTTTTGTATTCCATGCAGGTGGTAGTCAACCCAGTCAAGCTCAACCTGGTCTTTATATGTTTCCTCTGATTCTATTAAGTCACTTCCATGGCCATCCATTGCACCGAAGTACATCTTAATATTATTGTAAGGAAGTACATATGCGCTTTGAATCATTCCGTAAGTGTTAAAGAATTTATCCTGCCAGGTATTCTGTACAAGTACTGGTATCTGGCAATTGTTTACCTGATTAAGAAAATCCCTGTTTATGGGCAGATGATAATTTAAGCTGTCCCATTTTTCTTTAGTATTGGCATAGATCCATGGCTTAAACCTGCTTACCAGCGGATTGTATCTAACAATATTTGAAGGGTACCCGCAGGTCCACAGGAAAGTCATTTTAATGCCGCCGTTTTCTATCCAGTTAGAGCCCTGTGTGGGTGAAGCCATATCTGTGATAATTGTATTTACATTCATACCGGTGCATACTGCCATAAAGGGGATAATTCCGCCCTGTGAACCTCCGTGAATGAAAATTTTATTATCATTAGTATTGACATCGTTCTTAATATAAGTAACCACTTGTTTAAGGTCATTAGCTTCAGTCGTGCTGATAAAATTGGATAAACCTTCGGAATTACCCTGACCTCTCATGCTGTACACAAATCCGTAATATCCCAGATCTGCATAATCCTGTGCTTCGGGTAATTCAGTATTTTTATTTAAACCGTATCCATGAGCTATAATTGCTACAGGCCAGCCCCCGGATGGAGGAGTACCGTTGGGAATAAGCTTAGTACAATCAAGCTTTACACCGTCAGAAAGTGTTAGCATGAACTCAATTGTGGAATAACTGCCTTTGAATGAAGAAGAAAGAGTGTTTATTGAAATAAAAAACAGTATTAATATTAAATATTTCATTGATAGTTGGAAATAATTAATGCAACAATATATAAAATTAACATTTATTAATGATTTACGCAATAGCAGTTTATAATTCAGAAGAAATGGTATAAATTTAATTGATTTCTTTAATTATCAATCCCTTTTAACTATATTTGTATCCATGGAACCACTGGTAATATCAACTTGGAAACACGGAATTGCTGCAAATGAAAAAGCAATGGAAGTCCTTCTTGAAGGCAAATGTTCACTGGATGCCGTTGAAGAAGGCGTAAAAGTAGCCGAAAATGACCCGAATGTATTAAGCGTCGGTTACGGAGGTTTGCCTGATGCTGAAGGCAGGGTTACTCTTGATGCTGCTATAATGGACTGGAAAGCCCGTATTGGATCTGTTGTGTGTGTAGAGCATATTAAAAATCCAGTATCAGTTGCAAGGCTGATCCTGGAACGGACTGAACATGTATGCCTTGCAGGTGAAGGTGCATATAATTTTGCCATTACTAACGGTTTTCAGCCTGATATCCTTCATACTGAAGGCTCAATAAAAAAATATAATGAATGGAAAAGCGGAAGATACGGCAGATCTCAGGAATTCCATACCGATGAATATAAAGTTAAGAAATCCAACGGGCTTGGAATTAACGATGATGGTAATCACGACACAATTGGAATGGTTGCTATTGATAAGGACGGCCACATTTCTGCTTCCTGTACAACAAGCGGTACCGCATGGAAGCTGCATGGCAGAGTAGGTGATACCCCGATAATAGGAGCAGGATTGTATGTTGACGGTGAAATTGGCGGTGCTGCTTCTACAGGCAGAGGCGAAGAATGCGTGAGAGCCTGCGGAAGTTTTCTTGTTGTTGAAATGATGGGAAGGGGAATGTCACCCCAGGAAGCATGTGAACATGCTGTTAAAAGAGTTATAAAATTAAATCTCCTTTCGCATACAAACCGTGATCATGATTACCAGGTTGGATTTATTGCTGTAAATAACAACGGAGAATTTGGCGCTGCCAGTGTTCGTGAAGGTTTTGAATATGCATTACACACCGGAGGGAAAAATACACTTAACAAAAGCAAATTTATTATTGATGAACAATACCTGATAGAAGACCTGTGATAATTTTAAAAAATGCTTATGTTTTAACATTTAACCGCAATAATGATTTCGGCAGATATTCGCTGCTTATAAACGGCAGTAAAGTTACTGATATGGCTGATGACACGCCGCGGGGAATTTCAAAACTTGATAAGTGGATAGAGCAGCACCGGAATAATGCAGAAATTATAGACTGTTCTGACAAACTTATCATACCTCCTTTAGTAAATCCTTGCCTGCGTTCAGAAGGAACCCTTCTGCATTATCTGTTAAAACGGCGGCATTACGAAAAAACTGATGAAGATATATGCACTGACCTTATCTTTAATTATTTATACCAGGAATTACCCGGTGAAACTATAAAGAATGACCTGAGAAATATCTATGATTATTCTTTTTCACGGAGCTTAAAATCAGGTACCGGATTTATAAATGAATTTTCTTTAAGAAAAGATACAGCCCACCTTCCATTTATTTCAGGTACAATTAAAAAAACAGGCCAAAAGTTATCAGTATGTTATCCTATTAAACAGGATGTTAATACATTAAGGGATTTTAAATACCTAAATCCTTCATTTTATGTTACACAGGAAAATTTTCTGACTGTTTACGATATATCAGGTATCACAGAACTTAAAAATCATAATTTAAGGGATTTGTACCTTGAAGTTGCTGTGAATAAAGATGTTACTGAACAGTTCAGGCACAATTTTCACAAATCTGTTGTAGCATTATTTGATGAATATGGATTGATAGATTCTCATACTACTTTTATCAATCCGCTATATCTTGACTACAATGATCTGAAAATATTGACTGACAGAAAAGCTAATATCATCATTTGTCCAAGAGACCTGCTTTTCTTTACATCAAGGTATTTTCCTATTGATGACTATATCGGGCATGGAATCAAATTTTCTATAGGTACAGGCTGGCTTGGGGAAGACCTGATGAAAGATCTCAGGCTTTTCAGAAATAAATACAAAGAACTGAATCTTACAAGTACAGAATTGCTAAATTCTATTTCAAAAACTCCTTATTCTTTATATTTTGAAACAGAACAAGATGGTGAAAGCACTTATGTTATAGATATAAATAAACCAGCTACTTTCAGTTTCGTGGATTTTTCTGATTCACGTTTCAGGTTTTACCCTGAAGATTTTTCGTTTGAAAGTGTATGTGATTTTCTTATTGATAACCTAACCTCATATAATTTTTCCGATGTGATGATTGATGGAGAATTTATGGTTAGGAACAGCATACTGATTCAAATTGATGAAGTTGAGAATGATAAAGAAGTATCAGAGACCAGGAACAGATTGTATAAAACAGGAAAATATGATGAACTGAAAAGAAAACTGCAGTCCCGTGAATTAGCTGAAAAACTGGATATGAAGGGAAGAACTGATGATGAAATAAAATTATTTTCTGAAGTTACAGAAGAAGATTCAGACGAGGAAAATAAAGAAGAATTCAGGATCAAAACAAAAATTCCTGTTTTCAGGCAGAAAATTAACCATGCACAAAAAAACTTATTCGAAGAATTTGAGCATGTTAACATAATACAAACAGATGAATTTCAGAATACCCCTGCATTAAATTTACTGATAACTGATCAGGAATCAGTAAAATCAGTAGACGAGGAACTTGTTAAAGCAAAAAACGTTGATGAAACTATAATTAAACGCCTCACCGGGGAAAAGATCACGCCTGCATCAACTAAAAATGTTAATTCCGAAAGTAAGATTGAACTTCCCAAAAACGTTAAGCTTAAATTTGGTGATGACTGATTTTAATTCCTTTCATTGAATAATGTATAAAAAAATTATCTGGGTTCTTGCTGTAATCTTGTTCCTGCTGCTGGCAGAAAGATTGGTATTTACTTCTGCTGATTTAAAAATAACTTTATCTCCCGAAGTTTTAAAAGCTTCACATAATTCAGAGCTTTTTATTGAGGTAAACCGGGTAAATTATTTAGGTTTTAAGACCCCGTTCAGCAGTACGGATGTTTTTTTTACCGTTGAAGAAGGAAAAAATCTTATTAATATTTCAGAAATTATTAATGGGAATTCAGTTAAAGTAACTGCTAAGGGCGTAGAAGGTGAAGCTGTTATCGGAATTTACTCTATCAGGTCAGGGATGCAGATCAGGAAGGTACTTATAAAAATATTACCCCGTGATGTTGCTTATTTACCTGATATTTGGATTATATAGGAACTTTCAGGCTACCTGTTGTTCAGGTGTTCCTTTTGAAAAATAAAAGTTGTAAAATATAATTTCCAGGATAGTTAATAAACCTAAAGAAAAAGAAGCTTTGGTAAGAACCCTTGTTAAACCTTCATCAGGTATGAAAAAGCCAATAACAAATGCGGAAAAGGTCCACCCTACGGTAAAAATAATAATAACAAATATCGTACTTAAAAATGCACTTGTGGTATTTTGTTCTACATAATTTTTTGCAAAAATGTATACAAAAAATACAGCATGAGCATAAAATAAAATTACTTCTATCATTAATAAGCCGCCTTAGAGAAGAACATCTCCTTAATTGTTTTTATGATTATTTTCAGATCAAAAATAATTGACCAGTGTTCAATATAATAAATATCATATTCAATCCTTTTTTCAATAGAGCTGTCGCTTCCGCGCAATCCATTAACCTGGGCCCAACCCGTTATTCCGCATTTTATCCTGTGACGTTCTAGATATTTAGGTATCTTGTTTTTGAACAGATTGATAAAATGCTCTCTTTCAGGACGCGGACCAACTATACTCATATCTCCTTTAAGCACGTTTATGAACTGCGGCAGCTCATCAAGTGAATATTTCCGTAAAATTTCACCTATCGGAGTGTACCTGGAATCACCTTTTTTAACATAAACAGCCCCGGTTTCTTTTTCTGCATCTGTTACCATTGACCTGAATTTTATCATTTGGAATTTTCTGCCTGTCATACTTAATCTTTCCTGTTTGTAAAAAACCGGTCCCTTTGAAGTAAATTTAACCAGTGCAGAAAGTAATATAAACAGGGGAGAAGTTAACAGCATTACAGATAGGGCAAATATAAAATCAAAAATCCTTTTCATTATCCTGTTCCAAATGTTCATAGGAATGCTTTTGATCTTTAGCAGGGGGATTCCGTCAACTTCCTGTACCCTTACAGATGATGTGATAACTTCAAGAAAGTCCGGTACCATAAGAAATTCCACATTTTCTCCTTCGGCAGCTTTCATAAGATCGAAAAGTTTATCGTGTTCAGATGATGGAATAGCAACCAGTACAGTCTCTATGTTATTTTTTTGGATAACATTAACCAGATCCCCGTAACTGCCCAATCTCAGGTTTTTAGGAAGAAAATCATTACCTGCATTATCATCAACATAACCGGTTATATTAAAACCTGCATATTTATGTTTTGAAAATTTATTAAAAATATCAAGAGCAGTTTGATTATTTCCTGCTATAATGGTATCTTTTAATCCTCTGCCCCTGTTATATAGAGTTTTTTCATACTTTAAGATTAAGTATCTGCCGATGGTTATGAAAATAATTGATAATAACCAAACCATAACAAATACTACTCTCGAGTACGGAAAAACCCTGTAGAAAAAGATAAGACCAAAAGAAAATATAATGCCAAAAGTTGCAAGTCTGCCTATAAGAAAGAATTCATCGAAGATAAAAACTATTCTTTTAGGACGAAACATTTTCCTGGATTGAAAAATGAGAAGCCATACCGGAATTACAATTAAAGCAAGTTTAATATAACCGGATATTGGCGGAATTACACCTTCAAACGGAATTAAATTTACGAATGGAGCAAAATAAAATCTGATCCAATAAGCTGTAATAAATGCCAGAAATACAGAAAATGAATCGGATAAAATATTTAGCAAAGGTATTAAAAATTCTGTCCTTTGAGATTTTTTATTGAATTTTTGCTGAATATAACTCATATGTGCTTCCAAATATATAAATTCAAATTATTATAATATATGAATGAAATTTTCATTTTTTTGTAAATTCAAATCTATTTTTAACTTGTTTAATATTAATAATTTATAAAATTTTATGAAGATTTATATTCTAAAAATTGTTATTTTTGCAGTAATTAAGCAAAATATTGTGAAACATTTTTTTTTAGTAAAATGTATAATTATTATTCAGTTTTAAAATTAATTAGAAAGGGTCAAAATGACTAAATTTAAATTGTTTTTTGGGGTTTTTGCTTTACTTTTTGTTTTCGGCTTAACATCTGAGCTTAAAGCTCAAAACGGTCCAGTTCTGTATTTTTGCGAAAAATACGGTTCATCAGGTGAACAGTCAATAAGTGACAGGTTTTATACCGGTCCGGTAACTGTTATGGTTAAATGCGATTATGCTTTAGGATTAAAAGACTGCTCAATCCAGTTAGATAAATATAATGGATATGGTTTCGATTATTATAAAAAAGTTGATTTTGATGTTACAGCTGATATGAAATATATATATTTTGAATCAAGTGATTTAAGAGTGGATTCACCGGGTATCTACAGATGTTTCCTTCTTGATTCAAGAAAAAATACTGTTGCCAGCGCTTTGGTTGAATTTATCAGATAATTTAATCTGTGTTTTAAATATAAAAAGGAAGGTTTATTAAACCTTCCTTTTTTGTTTACCTTACAGGTAACAGAATGAATATCGTCAGATCCCAGAGAGCATGAGATATTATTCCGGGCCATACAGAACGGTATTTTTTAAAAATCCATCCCCAGAACAATCCGCAAATTAAAGCCGCCATAAAAAGCATAAAATTAAAGGCTATTATATGAACTCCGCCATAAATCAAAGAAGCAATAATCCAGCCTTTATTATCTCCGAATTTTTCTGCAAGTGTATCCTGCATAAATCCGCGCCAAAAGACCTCTTCTGCAGGACCAATGATAAATACTAGCAGTAAACCAATTACTACAGGATCAAGCAGGGATTTATTGCTGTAAACCCCCGTTACCTGGTTATCTGCAAATGTAAAAATTATACCTGAAATTTTATCACCGGCATAAAATACAATATATAACAATGCAGCAGAAACAATCCCTGTTATAATATATTTTGGCTCAAAAAAATAAAGCCGGTAATTGATTGCTTCCCCGTTTACATGGTTGAAATACAATCCTAAACCGGCAAGCAATGAAGCAGCAATTGTCATTTCTATCCAGAAATTGAAATTTTTGAGAAGGAACATTTCAATCCAGAAAATGAATGCCAGGATCAATAAGAACACCAGCGGTTTTATTCTGTTTGACATAATTGTATATAATTTTGTTTAAGCAACTTTTATCAGATCGAACGATGTTCTGTAATTCTTTAAGAAATGTTCACGGATCACATCATTGTGATAGCTTCTAAGCTGCGGATCTTCTTTAATAACTTTAAATGCGGATTCTTTTGCTTTTAATATCAGATCGGTGTCTTTAGCCAGATCTGCTGCGCTGAATTTTAAATCTCCGGATTGCCTTGTTCCGAAAAACTCTCCCGGTCCGCGTATTTTAAGATCAGTCTCTGAAATTTTAAATCCATCATTGGTTTCAGTCATAATTTTCAACCGTTCTGAAGATATATTACCGCTTTCAGCTGCCATAAGTATGCAATATGATTGCTCTGCACCTCTTCCCACTCTTCCCCTTAACTGGTGCAGCTGTGATAATCCGAACCTTTGAGCTTCTTCAATTATCATAATAGTAGCATTTGGTATATCAATACCAACTTCAATTACAGTGGTTGCAACAAGTATATCCAGGGTCCTGGATTTGAATGCTGCGATAGTTTCATCAATTTCTTTCCATGGCATCCTTCCGTGAACCAGTCCCAGCTTTAAATCAGAAAACACACCATCTTTAAGAATTTCATAATGCTTGATTGCTGATTTAAGGTCCAGCTTTTCGGATTCATCTATAATTGGGTACACAATATAAGCCTGTCTGCCGGCCCTTATCTCTTTTCTGACAAAATCATAGACTTTTATCCTGTCAAATTCTCCCCTTAATGCAGTTTTAATATTTTTTCTATGGCTGGGCAGTTCATCGATTACAGAAACGTCCAGCTCCCCATAAACAGTCAATGATAATGTCCTGGGGATAGGTGTTGCAGTCATAACCAGAATATCAGGGTTGTTTCCTTTTGATCTCAGCTTTGCTCGCTGTAAAACACCGAACTTATGCTGTTCATCAATTACGGCTAAGCCAAGTGAATTAAACTCAACTTTATCCTGAATTAAAGCATGAGTACCAACAATAATTTTTGCTTTACCGGTTTTAATATCATCAACAATTTTTCCCCTGTCCTTATTTTTAATGCTTCCTGTTAAGATAACAGAATGGATCCCCAGTTTATTAAAATAATCTGAAAGGGTTTTATAATGCTGTTCTGCCAGAATTTCAGTTGGTGCCATAAAAGCAGCCTGGTAGCCGCTTTCAGCTGCAGCAAGCATACAAAATACTGCAACAATTGTTTTTCCGCTGCCAACATCGCCCTGCAGCA
>LLZO01000328.1 GCA_001567545.1 Candidatus Tepidiaquacellales bacterium OLB5 | reverse complement strand
GCATTAATAAAGCACTGTTATTCAGATTCAGCCTCCCGCCTGAAACAGTGTTAACCATTGATGGCTTTATATCAACACCCTGCATTATCTTTTGTTTTACCTGAAGTGAATACGGACCCGGGGTTAATTTGTATTGTGTTATCCACGGCAGCGGAGCTACGGCATACATGAATGCAATTGCCCCGGCCACATGCGGTGTTGCCATTGATGTACCGGTCGAAAGTCCGTAATTGCTGGCAGTTGTTGTTGAAAGTATGCTGGTGCCCGGTGCTCCCAGATCTATAGTTGTTAATCCATAAGCAGCACCTGAATTTTTAGCATCTGTATTGGTAGTATTAGTTACTGATACCATCCAGTCGCTTGGACATGCTGTAGGTATATCACCAACAACATCTACGTTTACATTCAGATTTGCAGTGGCGCATGCGCTTAATATTCCCTTATTGCCAAGTGAATCGTAAAAGGCGCACCACAACGGGTAATTTGAAGGCTGTCCGTAATCAACCCCGAATGATGAATTGGTTGAAACAACAAAAGCGCCTTTCAAACCGTTGGTAGAATCATAAACTTTTCTTT
Organism: Candidatus Tepidiaquacellales bacterium OLB5; assembly: GCA_001567545.1. Classification (GTDB taxonomy): domain Bacteria; phylum Bacteroidota; class Ignavibacteria; order Tepidaquicellales; family OLB5; genus OLB5. The sequence continues at coordinate 733 of LLZO01000328.1, read as the reverse complement.
GTTTTAATGCATAACCATAAGCTCTTAATACAACAGCTTCTGTACCGGATGAACCCTGAATTGCCATAATTTTAATATTCCAGTTAACCCCTGTTACACCCAGATTATTGTTACCCCGTGCACCAACAGTACCGGAAACATGCGTTCCGTGAGTGCCGCTTGCTGTAACATTACCGTTGCTATTGTAAGCATTCCAGCCGTTAACATCATCAATATAGCCGTTTCCGTCATCATCAATTCCGTTTGAAGGTATTTCATACCAGTCTTCCAGAAAACAAGATCGAGATGATTCAGGTAGAATCCTCCGTCAATAACTGCAACTACAATTGTATCCCCGGCTGCAGTTAATCCTGAAGTGGTGAGGTTCCACGCCTCAGGTGCATCAATATCTGCATCCGGCGTTCCGCCCGTCTGCCCTGTATTGTTCAATGACCATTGCTCTGCAAACCTTGTATCGTTTGGAGTTACCGATCTTTCTGTAACGTAATGATTGAACTGCGCTAAGCTTACAGAAGGATGTTTTCTCACTTCATTTAACATTGCCTGGTTATTTACCCTGCCGTTATCAAACTTAACCAGCCAGATATTCATAAACTGTACTACAGGTTCTTTAACTGTCATATTATAAAATCCGTATGAACCGGTTAAATCACTGACCTGCTCTCCCGGTTTTATCATTACAATTATTTCACCGGGAACGTAATTATTATCTTCTGTATAAACATTAATTACA
>LLZO01000327.1 GCA_001567545.1 Candidatus Tepidiaquacellales bacterium OLB5 | reverse complement strand
GGACAGGTTTCACCTGTCAGCCACGGTTCATCACCGGCAAGGTTCCGGAATATTAAAATATTGAATACGACCAAGGAGGCAGGCAAATGATACTGAGTGAAAATGAAGCAAAAAATCTGCTTACTAAAATTCTTTCAAACTCAAAAGCTGAATCGGCATCTGTATCACTGAACGGAAACAATACATATAATATCAGGTTTGCGCGGAATTCTATTTCTACCAACGGTTTTGCTGACGGCTTATCAGTCACAATAACAAGCAATTTCGGAAAGAAATCAGGCACTGCAACTACCAATAAGTTCGATGATATTTCCATAAAAGAAGCAGTAAAAAAATCTGAGGATATTGCTAAAGTATCACCTGATAACAAAGAATTTATGCCTCTGCTTGGTCCGCAAACATACCCTGAAGCATCAAATTATTCTGAAAACACCGCAAATGTTTCAGGCAGCAGCCGCTCAGATAAAATTGCATATGTACTTGAAAGATCAGAACTAAACAGTGTAACAGCTGCAGGCTATATGGAAGATGAAGTTTCGTTTTTTGCACAGATGAATACAAACGGGTTATTTGCATACAATAAAGCTTCGCTTGCCAAGTTTTCATCTACAATAAGGACTGACGACGGAACAGGCTCAGGAAGATTTGATAAATCATACACAGATGTAAGTAAAATAAACGGAAATTCACTGGCTGACTGGGCTATAGAACGCTCTAAGCTATCCGTAAATCCGCAGGAAATTGAACCGGGAAGGTATACTGTTATACTTGAACATGCCGCTGCAGCGGACATGCTGAGCCTGTGTTTGAATTTTATGGGTTCACGTGGAGCTGATGAAGGACGCAGCTATTTTTCAAAAAAGGGCGGAGGAACTCTTATTGGGGAAACCATTGCCAATCAGAATGTGAATATATATTCCGACCCCAATGACCCTAATGCGCCATCATCACCAATTTCATGGAGCGGTGAGCCTAACAGCAGGATTGTATGGTTTGAAAACGGGGTTTTAAAAAACCTTCACCGCAACAGGTTCTGGGCGCAGAAAACATCACAGCCTTCTGTTCCGTACCCTTCAAACATAATAATGCAGGGCGGAACGAAATCGGTAGATGAGCTTATAGCTGATTCAGATAACGCGATACTGGTTACAAGGTTCTGGTACATTAGGACAGTTGACCCTAAAACAATGCTGTTCACGGGTCTGACCCGTGACGGAGTATTTGAAGTAAAGAACGGGAAAATTACACGTCCGGTAAAGAATTTCAGGTTCAATGAAAGCCCGATGAATATTTTCAATAATATTATCGAGCTGGGCAGGCCTGAAAAAGCAATTGGAAGCGAAACTGATAGTTTCCCAATCTTTGTTCCTGCCATTAAAGCAGGTAATTTTAATTTTTCCAGCTTATCTGATGCTGTATAAATTAAAAAGCAATTAAAAATGAATTTAATACATGCTGTTGATAAATTCTCTTCTTACCTTATCAATGAGAAAAATTATTCAAAGCATACTCTTATGAACTACATTAAAGATCTGAACGATCTTTATTCTTTTTTAGCCAAAACCCTTGAAGAAAAAAATCCCAAAATAGAATTAAAGTATATTGACGAGCAGACTTTAAAGAATTTTATTGCTTCATTTGTACTTAATAAGGAACAGAAATTCTCCAAACGAACAATTTCGCGAAAAATATCGACCCTGAAATCATTTTATAAATACCTTAACCGTAAAAAACTTTACAGCCTTAATCCTTCCCGTAACCTGGTATTCCCTAAGCTCGGCAGAAACCTGCCAACAGTTGTTGATGAATATTCATTAACCGGATTGCTGAATTCAGGCACATTCAGCGGAGATATTTGGGGTGAAAGGGACAGGGCGATCATTGAGCTCCTCTATTCATCAGGCATCAGGCTTAATGAGTTGATCGAGCTGACAGTTGACAGGATTGATATGGATAATTTCACTATCAGGGTTAAGGGTAAAGGCAGAAAAGAAAGAATTGTACCGGTTGGAACCGTTGCTGTCGGCGCAATAGCATCATATCTTAATAAGCGGGAAAATTACTTTGCAGAAAAAGGTGTTAACTACGATAACGGAGTGATATTCAACGCGAAGAACGGGAAAAAACTGTACCCTGCTTTACTGAACAGGATTACGAATAAATATATATCGCTGATTTCGGAAGTAAAGAAAAAATCACCGCACGTATTGCGCCATTCATTTGCCACTCATCTGCTTGATCACGGAGCAGATATAAGGGCTGTAAAAGACCTGCTGGGACACTCCAGCTTAAGCACAACCCAGGTTTATACCCATGTTTCCGTTGAAAGGCTTAAGAAAGTGTATCAGAAAGCTCATCCGAAGGGGTAGATAAAAAACTAATACATATGTGGCGTCGGGTATGTACCCGACGCGTGTCAGGTGAATACCTGACACCACTATGTATTTTTCGCATACATTTCATTAATCCCTATTTATTGTTAAATTTGTAAAAATCGTTAAATTATTTCTAAAATTTCCTCTTTTGCGAGGATATTGTAAATATAAATGCCAAAAATTCAATTAAAAGAGATTTGCCACGGCCGCTCAGGCGATAAAGGAGATGCTGCTAATGTTGGGCTGATTGCCTATAAAAAGGAAGATTATGAAATTATCCGTGAAAAAGTGACCGCAGACGCTGTTAAAAAATATTTTGAAGGTATCTGCCTGGGGGAAGTGGAAAGGTATGAAATGCCGAATATTAATGCACTGAATTTTATTCTTCACAATACTCTTGGAGGCGGGGGAACTGTTTCACTTAAAAACGATGCCCAGGGCAAGACACTTGCCTCAGCTTTGCTGATGATGGAAATTGATGTACCCTGAACGAAGTGAAGGGTCTCATTCGGTTAGCATCGGATTAAATATCAGCATACAATCTTCATATTTATATGACAATTAGCTAAAATATTAAAACTAAAATATAACGTCTATTAGTGAGATCCTTCACTAACGTTCAGGATTTGGGAAAATGTTTGATTACAGTAAATCAGAATTAAAAAAGCTTAAGACAAGGGTTGATAACCTAAGGAGGTTCCTTTGAAATTGACGAGAAACAGCAGTTAGTATCATCGTTACAGGAAAAAACACAGGCTGCAGGATTTTGGGATGATAACAATGAAGCCCAGAAAATTCTGCAGGAAATAAACAAAAATAATATCTGGATTGACCTTTGGAAAGATCTGGAAAACAAATACAACGATATTGAATCCATTATATCCCTTGCTGAAGAAGAATCAGATACCACACTTGAAGAAGTAATTGAAAAAGATATTGAAAAATTCGCAGTTTCTGTTGAAAATGCTGAATTTAAGAATATGCTCCGTGATGAGGATGATAACAGGGATGCTATATTAACAATAAATTCAGGAGCAGGCGGCACAGAAGCGCAGGACTGGGCTCAGATGCTTATGCGTATGTATCTGAGATACTGCGAAAAACAGGGGTTCAAAGCGGAAATTGTCGACCTTCTTGAAGGCGACGGAGCAGGAATAAAGAGCGCAACAATAGAAGTCCACGGTGAATATGCCTACGGATACCTGAAAGCAGAAAACGGGGTTCACCGCCTTGTCAGGATATCTCCGTTTGATGCAAATAAGAAACGGCATACATCATTTGCAGCTGTATTTGTATATCCCGTTGTAGATGATAACATCGAGATCGAGATAAATCCCGCAGATTTACGCGTAGATACTTACAGAAGCGGCGGAGCAGGCGGGCAGAATGTAAACAAGGTTGAAACGGCTATCAGGATTACACATATACCCACAAACATCGTTGTACAGTGCCAGAACGAGCGCTCACAGCATCAGAACAGGGCAAATGCCATGAAGATGCTGAAATCAAAGCTGTACCAGCTTGAAAAAGAGAAAGAACAGGCAAAGCTGGATAAAATTGAAGGCTCAAAAAAGAAAATTGAGTGGGGCAGCCAGATCCGTTCATATGTATTCCACCCGTATAATATGGTTAAAGATCACCGTACTGACCACGAAACAAGCAACACACAGGCAGTGATGGACGGCGATATTGAAGACTTTATAAAAAGCTATTTAATGGCATTTTAAATAAATAAGTTAACTGTTAATTGGCAAATTTTTTTCTTGCAAAAAGATTTTTAGGCTCTAAAAAGGAATCAAGCTTCATTTCCTTCATTACCGCAATTTCAGTTGCCGGAATTGCCATAGGTGTGGCTGCGCTTATAATTTCAGTAAGTGTTCTTGGCGGATTTGAAAGAGAAATAACCCATAAAACAATATCTTTATCATCACATATACAGGTAACAGCATTCCAGAAAGAAGGAATTGCTGACTATAACAAAGTTATATCGCAGCTGAAAGACCCTGAAAATGAGCTGTATGTGGATAAAGCACATCCTTATGTGCAAAAAGAAGCAGTTATCAAGTTTAAAGACCGGACCGAGGGGATAATTATCAAGGGAGTCAGGAATGAAGACAGCATTTTTAATTCACAAAGGAGTATTGTAGCCGGAACAGGTTTGCTGGGAAAGGTCGATTCATCAATTTCAAATATCATAATCGGCAATAAGCTTGCAAACAAGCTGAATATAAATATTGGTGACAGGATCTTCATAATTGCAACAGTTGGAATACCATCTGCAGTAAACACACCGGTTGTTAAGGGATTTAATGTATCGGGCATATACGAGTCCGGTTTAAAGGAATACGACGATGTGCTGCTGTATACAGAGCTTAAAGATGCCCAGAAGCTCTTCAGCATGGGACCGTATGTAACTGGAGTGGAATTATTCCTTACAAATCCGGATAAAATCAGGAAAGTAACAAATGAAATTAAAGCCCGGGTTGACTATCCCAACAATAATGCAAGGAATGTTTACCAGATATATAAAGGATTATTCACATGGGTTGAGCTTCAGAAAGAGCCGATTCCTATTGTTCTGGGATTAATAATAATAGTTGCAGGTATAAATATAATCGGGTTTTTGTTAATGCTGGTACTTGAAAAGACCGAAACAATAGGTATACTTAAATCACTTGGCGCAAAAAATACTGATATAATTATGATATTTTTTATACAGGGGATGCTGATTTCAATTGCAGGTATTATTTTAGGCAATTTGCTGGGCTACGGATTGTGTTACCTTCAGCTGGAATATAACATAGTAAAGATACCTGAAATATATTATATGTCAGCGGTCCCCCTGCAAATAGAAGCATCTACAGGAATTTATGTAACAATTATTGCAGTATTATTGAGTATTCTGGTGACAGTAATACCTTCATATATGGCTTCACGCCTTAATCCTATTACATCACTCAGGTTCAAATAAATTGAAATACGAAAAGAACAAACAGTTCATTGGGAAGATGTTCGATGAAATATCGCCCACATATGATAAGCTTAATCATTTATTAAGCGGTTACCAGGATAACCGCTGGCGCAAAAGCGCGGTAAAATACCTGCAGTTTTTGCAGCATGAATATCCATTTATACTCGACCTGGCTTCAGGCTCGGGAGATTTAGGGGCGGAATTCCTTAAACTAAAGCCTCAAAAAATATTTTCAGCAGACCTTTCACTTGAAATGCTGAAAATTGACCGTCAAAAACTGCCTGAAGATATAAATTATCCCGTAAAAGCAGAAGCAGAACACCTGCCTTTTAAAACGGGGTATTTTGATCTTTGCGGTATCGGCTTTGGCGTACGAAACTTTGAAAATCTAGATAGCTGCATCATTGAAATTTGCCGGGTTTTAAAACCCGGCGGAAGATTTGTAACTATAGAAATGTTCAAACCTGCAAAAAGCGGGTTAACCAACCGTTCATTCAGGCTTTATTTTGAAAAAATCCTGCCGAAAATAGGCAACACATTAAGCAGCAGTAATTTTGCTTATGATTATTTATTTGAATCAGTAGATAATTTTATCACAGTACAAAGCTATGAAAACCTGCTTCAAAAAAACGGTTTCAAAATATTACGCTCAAAAAACAATTTTTTGGGAATAGTAAACACCGTTTTTGCAGAGAAAATGTAACCTTTACGGTAAGTAAATCTTTTAAATAATTTGTAATATTTTGTGTAAATTATTGTGAATTAATTATATGATAATTATATTTACAGCAATTAATTAACTAATAACAACAAAAAATGAGCAAAATTTACGTAATCAGAATTATTACAGTTTTAATGCTTGTTTCGCTGCCTTTTCTCGGAAGTGACTGTGAGGATATCATAAATCAAATCAATACTCCAACAGGCACTTTGCAGGGAAACTGGACATTAATTTACAATGCCGGAACATTAATGGATATCTGCCCGGGTGAAAAAGTGACATTTCCAAATAATTCCAGTGGAACAGCTACTTTAACATGTCCGGGTCAAACACCAATTGACAGGAACTACACAGTTTCTGGATCAACATTAACATACTCAGCATCAGGTATTGAATATTCAATAAGCTTTACACAGGAAAACCAACTTGTTTTAACCGGGATAAATAATAACAGAATTTTATATTACGGTGCTACCATTTCAGATAATTCTCCTGTAACCGGTAAAAATTCTTCCAACTATAATTCTTCTGAAATAATAAAATTAGACTAATATGAAAAAGACATATAAACTGAACCTGATATTTGCAGCTTTATTTCTGGGGATTGTAGTATTGGCATTTTCTGCATTTAACATACAGCAGGAATCAGTACAAATAAATGATTCAGAAATAAAAGCAAATAAAATTTCCGAAAAAGTAAAAAATACTTTTTCGTATAATAATGCTGCTAAAATTAATTTGTTTGATCTCAATAACAATTATAATAAAGCAGAAGTTAATAATTTTGTGAAAGATTCAAGATTATTAAAGCTGAATAAAAATGAACTGAACAATATAAAAAATTCTAAACCTTCTGATCTAATTCTTCCTCTGTCACTTGCTGACGGAAGCATAATTAACTTAAATCTGATAAAAACCGAAATAAGGTCTCCCGGTTATTCAGTAAATGAAATTACACCTGCCGGTAAAAAACCTATAAGCAGCACTAACGGAATTTTTTACCAGGGTATAATTGAAAATAATAACAGGTCTGTTGTTACAATCAGTATATTTGAAAATAATGTAATGGGTATTATATCGACTGATCTCGGAAATTTTGTGCTTGGAGCTATTAAGGATGACAATAAGAAGCTGACAGATGATTACATTCTTTATAATGACAATGATATAATCAAAAAAGCCGGATTTGAATGCGGCTCAGGGGATACATATGACAGGTTTTACAAAGACCCGGTTAATAATGAATCACATTCCAATTCTGATTATACAAATTCTCCTGTCGATATTTATTTTGTGGCAGATTACCAGTTATATCTGGATGCAGGAAGCAGTACAACAGCAGTTGAAGCATATGTAAATGGTGCGTTTGTTCATGTAAAAACATTATATCAGAATGACGGCTTAGTAGTGAATTTGCAGGGAGTCGATGTTTACACGAGTCCCGATCCTTATATTAATTTAAGTACATCAACTGAAATACTGGAAAGATTCGGTGATGAAACACAGGATAACTTCCAGGGTGACCTTGCTCATTTGCTTTCCACAGGGCACGGACAGCAGCTTGGTGGAATAGCATGGGTTAATGTGTTATGCCAGTCATATGAACCGGGATCTCACTCAGGCAGATTTGCATTCAGTAATATCGAAGGCACTTATACTCCTTATCCAACATATTCATGGACAGTTATGGTAATTACTCATGAAACAGGACATAATTACGGTTCAATGCATACACACTCATGTGTATGGCCAACAATTAGCGGACAGATTGATTCTTGTTATACCTCCGAAGGCGGTTGTGTAACAGGTACAAGACCAAATAATAACGGTACAATAATGAGTTATTGCCATTTAAACGGAGCAATCAACATGTTAAACGGATTTGGTCCGCTTCCCAAAGATACAATTACATTTAGATATAATCAGGCGCTTTGTTTAGATAACCCGCTGAATTCTTCGGAAACACCTGTAGCTTATAACCTGCTGCAGAATTACCCGAATCCGTTCAATCCGGCAACAAATATTAAATTTGCTTTACCGGAGGCTGGTTTTGTTACACTTAAAGTTTATGATGTTTCAGGCAGGGAAGTAGCAGAACTGATAGGGAACAGGTATTATAATATCGGAATATTCTCATATTCGTTTGATGCTGCAGCATTCAGCCTTGCATCAGGGGTATATTTCTATAAGCTTGATGTAACAAAAGATAATAATTCGGTCTATTCTCAAATTAAAAAGATGGTTCTGGTGAAATAATGAAAATAATAACAATTTTATCAATAGTTGCTGCAATATTCATAAGTTCATGTTCAGGCAGTGAATCCGAAAAAAAGATTTCATTAAAAACGGGCAAATACGGCTATGTAATAAGTGACAGCACCGGTAAAAGCCTTATAGAAGGCGAAATGCAGATAAATACTATTACCAAACAGAAGGATGTTGGCACAGAAAATGATTATATAGTCGGCGGCAGTTATACAATTACCAAAAACAATGCTGATACAACATATATGGGATTTTCTACAATGAACGGGGGAGAAATGACAGGTTATTATAATGAGGAAAGGAAATTCATAAATATTAATACAAACCCAAAGATTGCTGATGCTAATGTGTTTCTGAATGCATTCCTTAAAAAAGGAAATCTGGAAGGCGGATGGCATTATTCAACTTTCAGGGGAACTCACAACGAAGGCGGTTTATTTAAGGCAGAAAGAATTAAGAAATAAACGGTATTTATAAGTAAACAAAAAAGGCTCAGAAAAATATCTGAGCCTTTTTTATTACAGTTAAAAAATTATAGTTTTACATTAGCATTTCTTTCAGCGCCAACGCTTACAAACTTAATTTTTACACCAAGGAATTTTGCAATGAAGTTGATGTAGTTTCTGCACTCAGCAGGCAGGTCTTTAAATCTGCGAACAGCTGAAATATCTTCAAGCCATCCGGCAAACGACCTGTAAACAGGTTTAACTTTTGAAAGCTCTTTATAGCCGCATTCGGAATACCTTATCTTTTTTCCGTTCAGGGTGTAACCTGTACAAACTTTTAATTCCAGTAAACCGCTTAATATATCAAGTTTGGTAATTACTATTTCATTTACATTATTAATCCTGCACGAAAATCTTACTGCTTCAAGGTCAAGCCATCCTATACGTCGCGGCCTGCCTGTAGTTGTACCGTATTCACCGCCGCGTTCTCTTACAGCATCAGCCAGCCTGCCAAACAGCTCAGTCGGCAGCGGTCCGCCCCCGACACGTGATGTAAATGCTTTAACGATGCCTACAACATTGGTTAGTCTGTTGATTGGCAAACCTGAACCGGTATTAATTGAGCCAACAACCGTGTTAGAGCCAGTTGCAAAAGGGTAGGGTGACCAGTCAAGATCCAGCATAATGCCGTGAGCGCCTTCAAAAAGTAATTTTTTCCTTTTTTGGGCTGCATCATTTATCACTTCGAAAGTATCCTTTACATAAGGAAGTATCCGGCTTCTCAGCTTTTTCAGCTTTGCAAGCTCTGAATTTATATTAACAGGTTTTACCCCGAAAGTTTTTAGTATCTTATTTTTTATTTTAGCCTGGAAAGTGAATTTCTGAATAAAATCGTTCCAGTCGATTATATCATAAACCCTTAAGCCGTTATAACTTACTTTATCGGAATATGAAGGGCCGATACCGCGTTTGGTTGTGCCAAGCTTATTTTTCCCGCGTGCATTTTCAAATGCTTCATCCAGTGCTTTATGATAGGGGAGAATAAGATGGCAGCGCGGTGAGATACAAAGCTTGCTTTTTAAATTAATGCCTTCTTTTTCAAGTATATCCATTTCACGGGCAAGTACTTCAAGATCAAGTATTACACCATTGGATATAATTGCTTTCGTTCGTTTGTGAAAAATTCCGGAAGGGATAAGATGAAAAAAGTGTTTTTTGGTGCCTACTACTACAGTATGCCCTGCATTATTGCCTCCATGGTATCTTACAACATAATCAGCTTTTTGGGCTAAAAGGTCAACAATCTTTCCTTTACCTTCATCACCCCATTGCAATCCAAGAACGGATTCTGCGGGCATACTTTAAATAACTAAAATTAATTTGAACCGGTAAAAAATAATATTAAGCTTTGTTAACTGCAATGTTTCTTGATACCGGTTTGCGTTTTTTATCAAGATAATTCTTTGCATCCACAACAAAAGCTCCTGCAACATATATTGATGAATATGTACCTGTTATTATACCTATCAAAAATGTATATGCAAAGCTCCTGTTAACTTCACCGCCGAAGATTAAAAGTATTAACACGGTAATAAATACAGTACCGTTGGTAATAATTGTTCTGTTTAACGTATAGTTAAGAGATTTGTTCATAACGGAAAATATACTTTCGCTTTTAAACAGCTTTATATTTTCCCTGATCCTGTCAAAAACCACAACGGTATCATTAACAGAAAAACCGATAAGCGTTAAAAATGCGGCAACCATACCCTGGTTAAGCTCCAGGTTCATGGAAGGCACCAATGCCCCGGTAAGCGCAACAATTCCAAGTGTCATTAACACATCATGGAACAAAGCTACAACAGAGCCAAGTGCGTAAAGAAATTCAAACCTGAAAGCCAGATAGATCAGAATGGCAATAAGTGAAAATATTGTTGCATATATAGCAGATACTGTAAGTTCCTTTCCGATCTTCGGTCCAACTTTATCAATTCTTAATATTTCAAAGCTGTTACCCGGAATGTTTTTTGTTAAACCCTCTTTAATTTTATCGCTTACAACAGTTCCTTCGCCGGATTCTGCAGTCCTGATAAGAATATCTCTGTCATTGCCAAGTGTTTTAATTTCAGCGCCTGTTATTCCGGACTGGTCCATAGCTGTACGTACACTGTTGATCTCAACGGTGTTCTGGAAACGAACCAGGACTTCCGTACCGCCGGCAAAATCGATGCCTATAACAAGACCCTTAAGGAAAAATGCAGACATACCTATAACTATCAATGCAGTTGACGCAAGATAAAACATCCTTCTCTTGCTTAAAAAATCTATATTAGTACCGTGAAAAAATTGCATTATAAAATATTCTTTCTAATTATCCGAAATTGATTTTTGTTTTACCTTTATCAGTCATTACATCAAACACAATTCTTGTCATAACAATAGCTGTAAACAAGTTAGCCAGCAGTCCGATAAGAAGGGTTAAAGCAAAACCCTGGATAGGACCTGTACCAAACTGATAAAGAATAATTGCCGTTATAATAGAAGTTACGTGACCGTCAAAAATAGCGGAAAATGCTTTCTTGTAACCTATTTCAATTGCAGTTTTAATAGGTTTTCCAAGTGCAAGTTCTTCACGTATTCGCTCGTAAATTAACACGTTTGAGTCTACAGCCATACCGATTGAAAGAATTAAACCTGCAATACCGGGCAGAGTTAATGTAGCCTGGAAGCTTGCCATAACACCAAGCACAACAAACATATTAAATAACAGTGCAAGATCAGCAACAGAACCTGCAAACCTGTAGTAAATTATCATAAAAATTGCTACAAGTATCAAAGCAATAATTGAAGAATAAAGACCTTTCTGAATTGAATCTTCACCCAAAGAAGGTCCAACAGTTCTTTCTTCAATTATTGTAAGCGGAGCAGGCAAAGCACCTGCTTTAAGAACGATTTCAAGTAGCTTTGCTTCCTGGATATTTGCCATACCTTCAATTTCAGAGTTACCGCCTGTAATTTTGCTTCTTACAACCGGGGCTGAATAAACAACGTTATCAAGTACAATTGCAATCTGTTTATTGATATTAGCGCCGGTAATTCTAGCCCAGTCAGCTGAACCTTCGCTGTTCATTTCCATGTAAACAACAGGCGTATTATTTGTTGGATCAATATTAGACCTGGCGTTAGTAACCACGCCGCCAGTAAGTTCCGGCTCTTTTTTAAGAATATAGAACTGATAGATCTTCTCACCTTCATCAACAAAAGTAGATTTGTTGCTGAAAGAAAAGCTTACATCTGTTGGAATTATATCCTGAATCTCTTTTTTCTCGAGAATTTTCTGAACTTTTGGCTTATCTGCTTCACGGACAAACCATGCAAGTGAGCCATCTTCAAACTGCTGCGGACGGATAAGATAAAACCAGGGGTTCTTTTGCTTGAATTCTTCTTCGCTCATTTGCTGGTTTGTATCTATTGGATTTCCGTTGCTGTCAGTTAATCCTGTAAGGTTCGTATCGTTTGGTTTAACTGAATCTTTTGTGTTCTTTTTTGAAGTATCCTTCTTGGATACATCTTTTTTGGTTGTATCCTTTGGTGATGATATTGAAGTTGAATCTTTCTTTATCTTATTTTCAGTTACTTTTGAAGTATCTTTTTTGGTTGTATCAACTTTTGTAATTTTACTTAATGAATCTGCCTTAATAAGCGAGTCCAGATTTCCGCCTGCCATATAAGTGTTGATCTTTTCCATCACTTTAACTGCAATCTGCGGATCTATTACAAGCTTGAACTCAAGCAGGGCAGTACCCTGCAGCAGCTTTCTTACTTCAAGAATATTACTTACTCCCGGAAGTTCAACAACAAGCCTGCTTGAACCTTTTTTCTGTATAACAGGCTCTGATACACCGTACTGGTCAACCCTGTTCCTTACAACCTGGATAGCTCTGTCAATTGCATTTTCTACTTCTGATTTCAGAGTTGATTTAATATCACTTTCTTCGTCTCTGATTTCACCATAATAAGCTTTGATCGATAAACCGCGTTTCTGCAGATTTTTTTCGAAAAGATCTACAAAATCTTCATCATTTGATTTTGACTGCTCTGTTGTTTCTGTTAAAGTCTGATTTAATATATCATCCTGTTTTTTTGCTAAATCTGAAAGTAATTTAGCAATATCAACTTCCATAATAACATACATGCCACCCTGAAGATCAAGACCCAGCTTTAATCTTTTTTCACGGGCTTTCAGTATATCTGCACTGTTTTTATCAAAAAAAGCGGCACTATCCTGTGCATTAACAAGATTTTTTATATCTTTAGTAAATTGGTAATCCTTATAAGTAGGATACAGGAAGTATAGGGAAAGTCCTATAAATAATAATGTTAAAATAATTCTGAACCTGTTTTTTCTCAAACTAATCCTCTGTAATTTTGGAAATTTCTTAAAAAAACTAAGAAACAAATATAAATTTAAAGTCTTTAATAATCAATGAAAAATAGCAGTTAACAGGGGAGTTTAGGGTGTTTACTGTATTAATGCGGATATTATTTGGGTGAGCGAGGGGATTCGAACCCCCGACCCTCAGAGCCACAATCTGATGTTCTAACCAACTGAACTACGCTCACCATAAAACCTGTACGCCCATCAGGAATCGAACCTGAAACCTACAGCTTAGAAGGCTGTCGCTCTATCCGATTGAGCTATGGGCGCAGAAAAAGTTTAAAAAAACTGCGAAAAATTCAAATAACAAGTTACAAATATAAAAAATCTCACGATTAAATGAAATATAATTAAAATTCGCTATTTATACTTCATTTTTAAAACAAGTATTATTGTCATAAATACAATAGATACCGTATTTGCCGCAATTATTGGAATACTGTTTATAAGGATTCCATAGGAAAGCCAGGTCAATAAACCTGCTTCAAGCATTATTACCATTGGTAGTGAAATATCTTTTGTGTGCCGGGTATTTATTGCTTTAATTGACTGCGGAAGGTAGGCAAATGTAGTTAAACATGCAGCAATTAAACCCAGTACAAGTGTGAATGTTTCCAAATTATTGTATCTGCAGCCTTATGTTCAAACCAGCTTCATTGGTTGTCCTGGTTGTTATCTGCAGGTTAGTGCCGGTTGGTTCAATCTTTGTGTATTTATAAAATAGCTGAACAGTTACACTCCTGGATAGATTATATTGTATCGAAGGGTTCAGCGTAGTAGAAGTAGAACCGTTCTGTGAATTTGTTTCCCAGAACCCGCTTTGATATGCATGAACCTGCGGGTCATTTTTAGTCCTTGTATATGAAAAAGAAATTGTCAGGTTATTTTCAAGTGATAATCCAAACAACGGCAGAGAAAATCCGGATTTAGTATAACTTGCATTTATTGAAATATCATTAGTAGCTGTATTTGTAAGCTTGGCATTATTAGGCTCCATTAAATAGTTATTTGTGTTGCTAAGCTTAAATGATGCGGTTAAATTTCCTCCGGAAAGCTGTTTGAATGTAAAGTTTATTCCAATTAAAGGTGAAAAACCTGATGTTAAGCCCTGTGCGCTGATAAATTCAGCATTTCTTCCGTCATAAGTAATTACTTTCCTGTATTCGCTTGTATAACCGCTTTCAAGCGTAATTGTTTGAGCAATATTCTGGAACATTTCAAATTTTTCAATTCCAGATAGTGATAAAGTCCAGCTGGGGAAGGGGAATGAAACCAGGTTATTTTCAAAGCTATCAGCAAAAAACTTTGCCTGATTTAAAGTATCATTTAACGGACTCCCCAGGACATCGCCTACATTATCTCCAAGGCTTACAAAAAAGCTGGGCCGCGTGATAGTTCTGTTCTCTGTTGAATTTATCGGAATGCCAAGTAATCCGTTGATATCTGAATTATAAGTTAGCGCATTAATGGTACCTTTAGTTGTTTTGTAGGTAAAATTAATTTTCAGATTCTCCGGGAATATTGGGGTAATAAATGTATTAAATGTATATGAAGTTGTCAGATTAGAATTATCAGTCAGATTAAGCCCGGGAATTCTTTTGCCCGGGTCGGTTACCCATCCAAGCTGATAGAATCTTGAAGGTCCCATATCTTCTTTGGAATTAAACTGCATCCAGAAATTGGAAAACCCGGGTCTTCCCTGAATTGCCGGATTTTGCAGCACTTTTGTCTGAGCATATGTTAAAGAAACCTGGTCCGGTATGAAAGTACCGAGCAGTTTTATAATATCACCGGGATTCTGCTGCTGGAAACTTTTATTTGCCCCGCCCATAATATTATTTGTTGATTTTTTAAACAGGGCAAAAATACTGTTCAGCTTAAAATATGCAGTTGCCTGAAGGTCAGAATTGTAGCCAACATCGCTGCCCTGGGCATTATTAAACTGGGATGCACGCCAGCCGTAAACTACCCTGTAACTTCCCGAAAGATCGATAAAATCCCTTAAGCCCGGAATATTGAATTTTGGATTGATGGATACTGTTTGGGAATAATCAAGGTCCTTTCCGAAGTTTATCAGTTTATCGCCAAAAAAGATATCATTAAAAATTTCTGCATTATTGCGTTGCTGCCTTAATGAATCAGTTTCTAAAAATGTAAGGTCACTGCCGGCTCTGAATGAATAATCACCCTGTAAATCAATCATCCAGTTCTCAAGGAATTTCCAGTTCATAGTAAAGCCGCGGTTTGCATCAAACTGTCGGGAAGTAGGACTTTGTTCAAAACTAGATCTCAGCTTTTCATCACCCCTTCTCCTGTTAAAGCTGCCGGAAAGTGAAATATTGTTGGTAAATAATGGAGCCAGCGGTATGAACGGGAAAAAGAAATACATCCTTGCCTCCTTAAATTCTTCTCCAAAAGGCAGCCATTTCCCAATTTTAAGATTAAATGAGTTCATCAAGTCAATATCTGAGCTTAATCCTATTGATCCGTTCATATCCCATGCATATTTGCTTTCTAATGTTGGCGTTCGTTCTGTATAAGAATTTCTGACAAAATTGAATTCAATTTTATTCAGAAGCTGCTGGACAAAGAAATTATCGCCAGGAAATGTGAATCTTGCTCCGCTGATAGAAAACCTGTTTGCAATTCTTAACGTCTGAGAAGCAATCCTTATCTGATCTGCATAATAAGCTGCAATTTCAGAATTACCGGTTGCAGCTAGAACTTCCAAATATTTGTTATTTGCTGCAGTTTCAAGGTTTATATCAGTTGCAGGAAGATATTTAGGCTGGTCCATTATTTCCTGGTGTGAAAATGAAATCGGCAAAGTAAAGAAATCCTTGAACTTTAACGAAACATATTTTGAAAGCAGCGCATTAAGTAATTTATGTGCATTGAATACACCTGATATTTCCCAGCTGTTTGCCAGATTAAGACTGCCAAAACTTGTTTCCAATGAATGGAAATTAGGATCAGTTTTATTATAACTGAAGTTCAATGTAGCCAGGTCGGCAATTTTTAAACCCGCACTAAGTGTAAAAGCATAACCGCTTGCATCATTTGCCTGTATCACTCTCAATTCATCGAACCAGACAGAACCTGTAAGTTCTTTTGTAACAATCGGATCACTGTTATTATTATAAATACCAAGGGTTATCTGCCTGACATCCCTGATAGATGGGTTACCAATAACTCCGTATTTAGAACCCGGCGGACCGTTTGGAACATTTTCGTAATGTATTAATCCGGTACTGTCAACTTTTTGTTTTATAGCTGTTAGTTCGCTTAAGTTAATAATTACCTCATTAAAACTGTTCCAGGGTGTCATAGGTCTGATATCCGGTCTTATAGGCGCGCGGTATTCATAAAAATTAGAAGTATCATTTCCAATTCTTACTATAACAGCTGCATCATATATATCCGGATTAGTATAAGAAAATGAGCTGTCACCATTGACAAACAGTTTTAGGGTTTTATAGTTTATAAGATCAACCGGTCTGGCAGTAAATGATTTAAACACAAGCTTTGACTGTCCGGGAAGTAGATTATTTACATCAAGAGACATTGATTGTTCGTTTGAAAGAACATTCTGGTCAACCTGTGTCTGGTCCTTTTGTCTTAAACCATCAACCGGTGGTGAGTAATAGTTCGGGTTATCTTCTACGTTTACCACTGAAACTGAATATGTAGTGTCATTTTTATTTGATTTAACCCATTGGTTACCAACAAGATTGATATCAACAATTTTAATAATTGCAGAATCTTCTTCAAAACCTTTGAACCAAATCCTGGCATACTGTATATTAGTTAAAGTTGGATTACCGCCAACTGTGCGTTTCCACTGGTCCAGCGGTATAATAAACTGGTACCAGCCTGCGTTTCCGCCGCCGGCAATAAATGGATGATTTTTGAATGAATTGGAATCCAGCGGGATTTCGTATTCAAAATAATTATTATTCTGGTCCAAAGTTCCGTTATTATTCAGGTCTTCAGTGTCAATTCTTTTTGCTTCAGTAAGATTAGTAGCATTTTGTTCAGTTCCGTTAAACTTAGAGTAATTTGTGCTTCCCTGAACCCATGCATAATCATCGCGGCTTGGGTCGTTATTGGTTTCAGCAGATAATTCCGGAAAGTAAAAGTTTTCAGCGCTGTTTGGCTGGCCGTCAATACCATTATCTTCACCAACATCAAGCTGTCCGCTGCTGTTCCTGTCTTCTGTGTGGTAATTAACTGTCTGACTGGTAGTATTAAGGGGCATTCTTTTAGTAGTTATGATCTTTTCTGAAATAGAGCCCAGGTCTATTATCATTTTTGCCGAATCGCTGGAAAGCGGCGCGCCGCCGTTAACCTGCATCCATACTTCAATATAATTTATATTTTCATCAAGCAGGTTTGTTTGTGATGAATTAATGAATTTAAATACCCCGCTCCATTTTTTATCTCTTGGACCCTCGTTATCAAAATCAGATTGTGTGATATAATTATAAGGACCAACAAATTTTGGCTGAATATTAAAGACCAACGGGGTCAGATTCTGGTTCTGGTTGCTTGCAACACTTTTAAAAGGGTAAACTTCTGAGATAGGTACATTATTCAGCAGGTTAAACCAGTACAGCTTGCTTCGTTTCCTGCTCATAACACTATCCCTATCCTGGTCGCTTAAGTTACCCGGAACAAGGCTATTATCTACAGGAATAGATGATAAAGTCCATGATAAAGGGTTCAGCCCGAGAGGTATGATCTTTTTTACTCCTTCAAAATCATCTATGTAAGCAACGGCTTCACCGTTATCACTAGGAATTATACTCTTTAAAGTGTTAGGGTCCGGAAGCATAAATGCTACTTCGCCTTTAAGATTTAAAATTGATTCTTCTTTTGTATTATAGCCCGGAATTTTATTCACAAGTTTTGTTAAAAATCCGGTTTTAATATCAGTTGAAGCATCAAAACCCATTATTGTATTATTAGTAGGTTCTTCACCGATTCTGATCTTATTATTTAATGTTTGCTGCTTCAGGTTAATTAATGTAAAACCCAGGTATGTAGTTTTATTTATCTGCAGCTCTGCCCGTGTGCCAAGCAGGGTTTTAGATGCCAGCTGGAACAGGTCGTTTGTTTCATACGTAATTTTAAGGTTTGCCCCTGCAACAAGCGCAGACGCATTTATAATTACAAGTTCGCCTAATGAATAATCGATAGAATAATCGATACCAGGCGTTAACTCTACTGTACCGTTAAATACTTTTACACTGCCTTCAACAAGATTGAATCCAAGTGAATACCTTGACGAAGCATCGCCTTTGGCTGTTCCTTTTAAAGTAAATTTTAAATTTCCGAAATTTTGTGCCGTAGATTTGGATGATTCATAAATTGTATCGTTTTTCCCAATATATTCAGCTTCAATACCGTTTGCTGTAAGCGTTGTGGAAAATGGCCTTAACGAAGGGAATATAATATTACCATTAGCCAGATCAATGGTATTTCCCGGGAAAAAATCGAAATTATTGTCGCCGTCAGGCAGGTTACTGCTTGGATTACCGTTCACCCTGTAGTCAAGTCCCGTAATATTCAGATAAGACCTCCCGTTTTTGGGTCCTGCGCCTGTGTATGTAGGATTAGGTGACTGTCCCGGTTCAGAATAATAAATATTAAATGTTAATGTAGAAGGATCATTTTTAATATTTCTGACACCAAGGTTATAAATATTTTTAAGCATCCTGTCCCATAACCGTTTATATTCCGGATCCTGGTCAGCCGGTTTCTGGTTTTCGTATCTCAGCAGCCTAAGCTTGAGCATTGCACTGGGAGAGACATTTTCTACAAAATCACCGATCTGGAATCCGCTTCCAAGTGAATCATTGTATTTGAAAGCTACTGCAATAGCATCACGTCCCTGCTGCTGAAGATTTCCTGTCAAAGTTATATATCCTGCGTAACGATTCCATGTAAATTCTGATGCATCAAGCTTAACAAAATTTCCTACTAAGGTATGACCGGGAATAACAAGCGTTGTATCTATGCCTGTATAGCCGTTCACAGGCCTTCTGCTTAAAGTATCTGAGCCGTAAACAAACCGTTTATTGGGATTATTGGGCTCTGCATAAACCCAAACCTGAACATCAGTTACATCAAGTGGTACTGACTGACCAGTATAATACCTTGTAAAAAAGTGGCCCCATCTTTCATCAAGCAGGTAATTGGTTTCAGCATAATCGTAAATCGAAATATCAAACGGAGTTTCAACCGAACCGCCGTTGATATTCACTTCTTTCTTTTCAGATTTTTTCTGCGAAGCAATGGTAGTTAAGGTTAAAGGACCCAGCTTAAACTGTGCTTTAACACCAAAAAGAGCTTGTGTGCTTCCTATGAGGTTTGAGCGTGTTTCCAAAGAAACGTTTCCGGCTTCAATACTTTGGATTACTTCATCAGGATAACCGGTATATTTTAATTTCAGCTGGTTTTCAAACTCAAATGTTCGCTGAGAGTTCCAGTCAGCGTCAACTGTAAGCTTATCGCCTACTGTACCTTTTGTGGTAACCTGTACTTCCTGCTTAAAGTTAATATTATTCTGATTCTGCGTTTCATTAAAAATTGTTGAAAGATCGTTAGTAGATCTTTGATATGATGCAGTTATATCAATAATTCCGTTTATTTTAAGATTTATTGTTGGCGGACCGAAAATTGTTTCCTCTGTAAAGGGGAGAGGAATCGTTATTTCTGTAATTTTTTCGAAAAGTTTTTCAAGGTCATCCTGTGTTTCAATAATAAATTTATCCGTAACAAGCCTGTAGAACTGGTCCTGGAAATTAAGATGGCTTCTTATCTGAAGATATTTTTCCAGAGGAATTTTCAGAGGTATTTTTAGCGGTTCTCCATCAAGGGTTTGTTTAATTATTACATTGTTTAGTGAGTCAAATTCTATATCATACCTTGTTTGTGAAGAACCGTAAAGCAGGAGGGATGATTTCCATATACCGTAATCTGGCAGCAGGTCATCTGTTTGTTCATATTTAAAATTATTTACCCTTGCAGTCGAGTCAATAGGACCCCTGATCCGTGTAGTATCGCTGATTAGAGAAGTATCAATATAAGAGCCTGAAGTATCAACAAATCCAAGCTGAAATTTGCTTCTGTCTCTGCCCTGAGCGCAAGTTTCTTTTGACTGAATAACCAAAACGGTTAAAATAACCGTTAGGATCAGAAACTTTATATAATTGGTTTTATATTTTAACAATAATATACTCTAAGATTTAAAACCGTATTTATTGCTTCATAGGCATTTTTTTGATTTTTATAACGTAATTTTAGGTTTTGAACTCAAATAATGCAATACCAAAATTTTTAACGAAATTTTCTGCAATTTTTGAATTGTTTTTGGTGTCCTTGTTTATTTTTCATAAAAATGCTATTTTTAGGAATATTTAATTATTCAATCTGCAGTTTGAAAGGAGCAACGTTTTCGAACCGGAATATGGATATGATCTTTCAGATCATTGGGGTAAACCCTCAAGAAACGGGAAATTGAGCGGAAAAGTTCTGGTACTGAACCAGAACTATGAAGCTATGAGCATTTGTAACGTACAAAGAGCTGTAATACTTCTTTTCCTGGGTAAAGCAGAATTGATATCAGCTAATGATTCAAGGCTTGTTTATTCGATAAGCTCATCTATGCCGTTCCCTACAATTGTAAGATTAAGGGTATATATTAAAGTTCCCTATAAAAAGATAGTTCTTTCAAGAAAAAATATTTTCAGAAGAGATAATCATAAATGCGCTTACTGCCACAGGTCAGATCTGCCCTTAACAGTCGACCACATTACACCAAGATCAAAAGGCGGGGATGATTCATGGGAAAACCTGGTTACTGCCTGCGTTAAGTGCAACAATAAAAAAGGTGACCGCCTGCCTGATGAAGCAAAAATGCCTCTGACAAAAAAACCGTCAAAGCCTTCGCATATTACTTTTATGAAGCACTTTATCGGCAGGGTGGATGATGACTGGAAACCATATTTGTATATGAATTAAATTCATTAAAAACACATTTGTCATTCCTGCGGAGTACCCTTTGGGTCAAGCAGGATTTTTTTTTACTGGTAACGATATTTAAAAACTAATCATATTTATTTAATGCTGGAATACAAAATTTACATTAACGGTGAATTCAGGAATTCATCAGATAACTCAACTATGGATGCAGTTAATCCTTATGACAGAAGTGTGTTTGCAAAGCTTGCCAAATCAACAGTCGAAGATACCAAAGCTGCCGTTAAGGCAGCACGCGATGCTTTTGACAGCGGTGTATGGTCAAACAAAAGCAGGGAAGAACGCTCTGCTGTAATTAAGCAGATTGCAGATAAGATAAAAGAAAATTCTGCCTTGCTGCAGGAGCTTGAAATTAAAGAATCAGGCTCAACATACAAAAAATCCAAAGACGATATGTTTTTAACATACCGCGCAGCAAGCACTTTTGCCAAACTGGCGTTAACCGATTTAAACGAGGAACTTGCTATTTCCAAACCGGGAGTAAGCAAGAATCTGCTGGTGCGTGAACCTGTTGGTGTTGTATCCGCAATTATACCGTGGAACTTTCCGCTGCAGATGGCAATGTGGAAAATTGCTCCTGCATTAGCCGCAGGCTGCACGATTGTGCTGAAACCTGCGCCTGAAACATCAGTAAGCGCGCTTGAACTTGCTAAAATTATTGATTCATCTGAACTGCCGGAAGGAGTTGTTAATATAATTACAGGTGATGCAGAAGTTGGGCAGGAAATGGTAACAAACCCGATGGTTGATAAAGTTGCATTTACCGGTTCAACTGAAGTGGGCAAAATTATTATGCAGAATGCTGCAGCAACAATGAAGAATGTTACTCTTGAGCTTGGCGGCAAATCAGCGGGAATAATACTTGATGATGCCGACCTTGAGCTGGCTGTTGACGGCTCTGCATATGCAGGTTATTTCCATAACGGGCAGTGCTGTGTTGCAGGCTCAAGGCTCATTATGACAAGTAAAATTTATGATGAAGTTGTTGACAGGCTTAGAGCAAAGCTAGCAAAAATGAAGATCGGCAACCCGATGGATAAAGATACAGATATTGGTCCCGTAATAAGCGATAAACACCAGAAAAGAGTGCTTGAATATATTGAGATAGGGAAAAAAGAAGGCGCAAGGCTTGTTTACGGCGGGGGAGTACCTAAAGGATTTGAACAGGGATGTTATGTTGAACCGACATTATTTGCAGATGTTGATAATAATATGAGAATAGCGCAGGAAGAAATTTTCGGTCCGGTACTTGCTGTTATAGAAGCAAAAGATGAAAATGATGCAATAAAAATTGCCAATGCAACAAACTTTGGTTTAGCCGGCGGAGTGTGGAGCAAAGATAATGAACGGGCAATGAATATAGCCGCAAAGTTAAGAGCCGGTACAGTTTGGGTAAATGAATGGCATCTTTTGAATGATTTCGCGCCATTTGGCGGTTATAAACAAAGCGGGGTTGGCAGAGAACTTGGGCTTGAAGGACTGAAAGCATATACTGAAGTTAAACATATTCACGTTGATGAAGTGCTTGACCGGAAAAAGAAGTTCTGGTACAATGTAACAGTGCCGCAGGACTTACCATGATTACCCTGATTAACTTGATTGAGCTTGATTACTATATTTAGCTTGAATTAAATAAAAAAATGGTTTTTGCAGAGACGACCCGCTTGCCAAGCCGAAGGCATGGATGGGTCGTCTCTTTTTTGGTTCAACTGTCAAGTATAATGAACAAGGGGCTGCAAACCCCTTGTTTTGTTTCAGAAAGTATTTCTTTGCGGTGTTAAAAGTATGACCCCCTCTGTATCTCCCCCTTGCAGAGGGAGATGAAAATCTTCCTTACATTCCTAATAATTGCTTTTGATTTTGCTTTTGTATCATTTCTCCCTGAAAGGAGGAACACAAAGGGGTATTATTAATTACCATAAACTTTGAATAACATCCTTAGGATATATTTCAGGTTCATAATACTTCAAAAGTCTTTAAGACTTTTGAAGTCTTATCACAATCTTTCCGCCCTGTACAGACGTGCCGCTCCAACGGAGTCTGTCGGACTGGCACGTCTCAAATTATACAGCAGTGAAATTTTAAATAAAAGAATTTTCAATTGCAACCAAACTTGAGACGCCTAGCCGGGGCGTCTCTACAGTTTAGTTGATGGCTTTACTGATCGCTGAGTTCTTCCGCTCCGGCGGAGCTTGAAAATGAAAAAATATTTTTTATTTATTTTTACCGAAATTTTAAAAACCCCTTTTAATATTTACAGCTTACGGAAGAATTAATTGATTCACGGTAAAAACAGAATAACTGATATAAGTCATAGTTTTGGCTTGAAAGCATGTTATATTTGTAATGTAAATATAGACATACCTAGGATTTCATAGTTACACCCTGAAAACCATATCCACAATTAGCCTTGATGTTTTTAACTTCAATTAATTTTTAATTTATAAATTTTTTTATTCATTGGATGGCTCTAAGCCTGACTGTAAAAGCAGTTCATCCAATGAGTTAATCATGGTAATCAAGCAAATCAAGGTAATCAAGGTGGTGGTTGTAATTTGCCAAAATGTGTATTATTTTATGGAAAACTAATGCGAAACATACAGATAAAATTAATTAAAATATCAGAAAATATGAAAATTTTAAATAAAACTGCAAGAATGTTAAAACGTAAAGTATTAATGCTTTGCGCAGCAATCATTTTTTTGCTCCGCAAATATTTTTGG
>LLZO01000326.1 GCA_001567545.1 Candidatus Tepidiaquacellales bacterium OLB5 | reverse complement strand
CTTTTTAGCCTAATTTTGAGAGGTGTTACTGACAAATTACTGAAAGTTTTCCAAAAAATTTTAATGTTCAATTTGTGAAAGGATTAATACAAATTGTTCTTCTGAAAACACTTGATCCAGTTCCAATAAGTATATCATTATCGACTTTTATGATTGCATATACTGTTTCTTTATTTAATCCTTCATTTCTTCTCTGCAATTTATTACAGGAATATACAACTATTCCCCCTTTGTATGTACCAGATAACACAAAATTATCTAATGTTAATAGATAATTATCTATGTCGATAGTGCTGAATTGAATCCAATTAATTCCATTATTTATTGATTTGTAAATACCGTTATTATGCGTACCAGCGAAAATTTCATTTCCGAAACGGGATAAAGAAATAATAAGTCCGGCAGTTAAGTCAGTTGGATGCCAATTAATTCCTCCATTTGACGTAAAGTAAACTCCTTCGGTTGTTCCTGCAAGTATAATGCTATCATAAGCAATTAAAGAACGAAACTGAAATAATGTATTAGAAACAATATCCCACTTGGATCCGCAATCTGATGATTTATAAAATTTTTTTCCGATTGTTCCCGAATAAAATTTATCATTATTGTAAGCTACAGCGTATATTTGATTATTTGTTAACTTTGCATCCCAATTATCCCCATTATTTTTTGAAACATAAATTCCATCATTATCAGCTGCAGCAATCACAATGCTATCATGAACCACCAGTTGTATAATTCTGTTAACACTAAATAATGAAGGGGTCCAAACTTTTCCATTATCAGATGAACGAAACACCCCGGATTTAGTGTTTATGCTCCCAGCAAAAATATACTTGTTGTTATACGCTAATGATTTAATTTGTTTCCCTTCCATACCTTTATCGCTTTTTATCCATTGTCCATAAGAATTTTTATAAACAATAAAGATAAACAAGGTTAAAATACTAAGAATTATTTTTTTTGTTTTCATTTTTTCTTATAGATAGTTGAACTAATATAATAATAATATTCAAAAATTGTTAACAGTATGTATTTACTTTATTAATTGACAATTCTTAATTTCCCTGTTTTACTCTCAAAACCACAATTTAAGCTCAAAATTAGAAAATAACTTTCAAAATTTCTTCAAAATTGTTCAATTTTAGCCCATTTTTGAAGTGTGTTGCTGAAACTTTGTTGACAGGAGTTATATTCAATTCATTTAATTGACTTAAATCAATTTTAATTATCAATTAGAGTGCTATTATTGTTTAAAATAAATTAGTATCTTAAACCAATTTCGTTCATACTGTAATCACGTGATTATTCCGTTAGTGCCCTTATTTTTAAAAAGTTAATTCACAAAACTGCT
>LLZO01000325.1 GCA_001567545.1 Candidatus Tepidiaquacellales bacterium OLB5 | reverse complement strand
AAATTAAAGATATTTTTTCACCGTCTTTAATTCCATTTATAATTACTCTGAGCACGGTGAATTCTTCATCATCCGGTTCCAGCTTCCAGTTATCAAAAAGCAGTTTAACCGTCAGGTTAAAAGGTGAAACCTTTGATCCGTTTAGATTGATGTTTTCTTTATTAAAAAATCCCGCAGCCATTAAAGCTTTTATCAAGTGAATATGCCCGGGGTACCTTAGTGTTTTTTCCTTTAGGTTGGGGATGTGACCCATTGTTTTAATCAGCGAGCGGAGCCCGTCGGTATTAAAGGCTTCCAGCCGGGCCGCTTCAGGAAAATCTATTATCTCTTCATCTGACATTGCCGGTTTTGCGATAACCTTTCCGTTCACTATAAACCTTGCAGGGCGGGTATATTCTTCGATAACATCTGCCGGAGAAAACGGCGCTTTGTATTCAAAGGGGAATACCCTTTCTTTTGGCAAGCCGCCGACATAATATTCAGCGCTGTAGATTTCCATTAACTCATTTTGATATCCCAGTATATAGTTTGGCAGGCCCGGGGCAACGCCTGTATCCATAATAACTGTTGAATTATTTTTCTTTGCTGATTCATCAAGCACCAGAACATCTTCGGGCATAAAGGAAATATCAACAAGGTCCTTTTGGCAGGAAATGACATTTTTCATAGTTTCAAGCCCAAGCAAGCCGGGCACGGCTGATATAACCAGATCGAAATCCTTAACGGCTTCAGCCAGCTTTGCTTTATTGGTTACATCAAGCATAAGAGTGTTTATATTTCCCGAAGATTTAAGCTCATTAAGCGAGTTTTCGTTAATATCAGCGGAGGTTACTTTGTGATTTTTTGCCAGATCCATAGCAATTGCTTTGCCAACCAGACCTGAGCCAAGCACAATTATATTCTTCATTGTTCTAAAGTTTAGATTATTAAAAAAAAGCAGGGTTAAAGCCGGTATAAAGAATTACAGACCGCTTGAAAGATTAAGCAAAGCTATTTTCCTGAAGTGAGTTATCATTAATGCAAAAATAACAATAAAAGCAGATTGTTTAAAGGCAGAATGTTAAATAACTTTTAAGAACAAAGACTTAACTTTTTATTTCTCTGTTATTCTTCCACGCTTCATAACTAACCGGAACACCGGTTTCCAGGTATGATTTAAGTGACTGTACAGCCCAGCTCCAGCCCTCGTTCATACTGTTAACATGGTCCTGAGACGGAAGTTTTTGGTGTGTAATTTTAATTTCGGTTTTTGCAGGTGCTTTTTCGGCAAACTCTACCGTAACTTCTGTACCGGGACAGTGCTGTTTGTTATCCCATGTAAACCGGATCAGCTTGCCGGAGATTATTTCCAGAAATTTTCCTTCATCGCCATCATTGTTTGAATATTTTCCGTTGACCCTGAAATCTGATTTTGCGTTGGTTGTAAACCATACTGAAAGTTTATTGCTGTCTGCCCAGGCATCAAAAACCTTTACGGCATCCGCATTTATAATTTCTATTATTATTGTATTCATTGTTCGATATGATATTAATTTTTTTTAGATAACAAAAGCTATGATAAAATACGATACAGTATTGCCAAGTCCGTGAGCTACCCATCCGGGGATAATGCTTCCTTCGGCATATTTTTCTTTAATGTAGCAAATAATATAGCCCGCTGCAGAAGAAAATATGAATATAAATATCGCTGCACCAACATCCGATTTAGCTATAAAATAAAACAGCAAAAGGTGTACAATCCCGAAAATAACCGATTGCAGTATATTTCCTGTGTTATAGCCGAATTTTTTTATCAGCCGTTTAGCTATAAATCCCCTGAAAAATATTTCTTCCGAAAGCGATGTTTTCAGCAGTGCAGTAATCAGCAGTACAGCAACAGAAACCGGCGAGAGCCCCATAGCATGCAGCTTGCCGGTCACGCTGTTAGGCGAATACAAAGCTTCCCTGAATCCGGAGCTTATAAACGAAACGGAAATTCCTGCAGCAATCATTAAAATTCCTGCCAGCAGAACAAGCATTATTGAGTTTAGCGGAGCCCCGTAAAGCCCGATGTAACCGAAGAATCTTTCATTCCTGTCTTTTCTGAACAGAAAAAATATAAACGGGACCAAAGCAAATACAGTAATCTGCAGCACAGCAGATATTAGCTCTTTAATTATAATATCCATTTAAAACGCCTTTATGAATAACGGGTAATTTTCTCAAAATTCTTTTAAATATAATAATTTAACTGATTAAAATTTATATTATTTATTTGATAACCTGAAATTTTATACTATGAAAATTGTATTTTACAGGTTAATTTTGTTTTTCCTGATAATATGACATTTTAATTTAGACAATTAATAATTTTCTGTGTGACACTTTATAAATATGGCAAAAAAGAAATCAGAATATTCTGCTGGAACGTTAACGGAATAAGGGCAATATGGAAGAAAGATTTCCCGAAGTGGTTCAAAAAAACCTCGCCGGATATTTTATGCCTGCAGGAAACCAAGGCGCAGGCTGAGCAGCTTGATGATGAAATAAAAAA
>LLZO01000324.1 GCA_001567545.1 Candidatus Tepidiaquacellales bacterium OLB5 | reverse complement strand
AAAAAGATTGATATATTAAAGTTATTTTTCTTCTTTCCGGCAATACTGTATTTTTATTCCTGCACATCAGGAGAGTACGAAGTAGAACAGTATAATGTTAAATACACTGAAAAAACTGTTAAAATTGACACGATCAAAAAAATTACCTTTAACGATGATAAATTCAGACAGGATAAAAACAACAAAGATAACCTGAAGGATCCGGGACGGGATTCTTACACCTATACTATCCAGATAGGTGCCTTTGCAATGCACGAAAATTCTGACAGGTTTACCGAGATGGCAAAACAGATACTTGGTGATGAAGTATATACGGATATTTCTACCAATCTACATAAGATAAGGATTGGCAGATGGAATAACAGGGCAGAAGCTGTAAAATATATTGAATATGTCAGATCAAAGGGATATCTGGATGCATTTATCATAACAAAAAGAAATTAAGCTTTTTTAATGACCATTAAAAAGATATTAATAATAATTTTTATTTTTTTATTTTCATCAAACTTATTTTCACAGGATGAAAATAAAACCGGCACCTTAAAAGATACTACATACACTTCTATAGCAACAACCAAAATTTTAAACATGCTGAAAAAGGGCAAAGCCCCGAAAGTAACGCTTCAGCTGAGTTTTAATTACAACATAGGACATCTTGACCTTGCCGGCAACGAAAATACAATATTCAGTAAAGAAGACTTTATAAATGGCGCAAATTTCGGCACGCGCTACGGCTTCGGTACAACTTTAACGGGAAAGATCGCGCTTCATAAAGAAGGGAATGTAAGGCTGAATATTACTGCATCATATAACAGGTTTGCAAGTAATTTTGTTATTTCAGAATCACCGGACGGCAAAGTTGCATACAATGTGTTTTCATGGGGACTGGGGATCGAAAATAATTTCGCTCCGGCTAAAAAATTAAAACCTTTTATAGGGATTGATCTTCTCGCAAGCCTTATCGGCGGAAGTGCTGAACTGACTACGGATTCCGCAGATTTTAACCTTAAAATTAAAAACTCCATGCGGTACGGAATTAATATAAATCTGGGGTTTGAGTATGCATTTAATAATAACGTTGGTTTTAACCTTGGATATAAGCTGACCTATGCTAATTTAATCGGCAGGCAAAACAAAACTTCATCTGTAATAAACGAAACATACCTGAATGACGATAAAATCACAACATCCGAACCGGTACCGTATGGCGGATGGAAACAGTTTGTTTACAGTACGTTTTATACCGGGATAAATGTTTATTTCGGGATGAAGAACAAACGGTAAAAACAAAATTAACTTA
Organism: Candidatus Tepidiaquacellales bacterium OLB5; assembly: GCA_001567545.1. Taxonomy (GTDB): domain Bacteria; phylum Bacteroidota; class Ignavibacteria; order Tepidaquicellales; family OLB5; genus OLB5. The sequence goes on along the minus strand of LLZO01000324.1, from coordinate 10,184 downwards.
ATAACAAACAACTGTTCATAACAGTGAGCTCAAAAATGAAGCAAACCGTAATAAAAATTTCTGCAATTATTATCATAATGCTCTTCAGCAGTTATATAAAAGCGCAGGATACTTCATATACAATAAAAGTAGATACTGTTAAAATACAGAAAACCAAAACCATTACTATTGCCAAGGTTTTAACTGTTCCAAAATTTATTCTAAGCATAAGCGGAGGACTGAACACCGGAGCTATGGAGCTTACCAGCCATAACGGCGGTTTCAGCAGGTCAGATTTTACATCAGGCAGAAATTTTTCTGCCAGAAACGGTTTTGGATTCAATATTATAGGCAAGCTGCCGCTCAGCAAAAAAGGGAATTTCTGGATTGATTTTATTGCAGGATTTGACCGTTTCCAGAGCGACTTGTTTGCTAAAAACACGGATGAAGGGAAAGTTTCATACAATTCAATTAACGGCGGAGTTGGCATTGAATATAATTTTACACCTACGCATAAGGTGAAATATTTTGTCGGCGCAAATCCGCTGGTAAGTGTTATTACCGGAAAATCTGAATTACTGAATCCGGATAACAACAGGGTTGATATTAAGATCAAAAGCAGCCTCAGAATTGGTTACCAGGCATTCCTTGGAATGGATTTTGCGGTAGAAAAGAATTTTGGCTTTAACGTAGGCATTAAATTTACTCATGCAAACCTGCTGCTTAAAAAATCAGAAATTCCCGAACAGGATGAATCAACTGACCCGCCTTCATCAAATGTTGGGCTGAATGATGATGCAACTACCACTGCAGACCCTATAGAGTTTGCCGGCTGGAAACAGTTTGCGTACTTCAGCGCAAGGGTTGGCTTCAGTTATTTCTTTGGTGTTAAACAAAAGAAATATAAAATTCCGAACTGAGAATAAATTTTTTAAAGAATTTACATTTTATAAAGGCAGCCTTAGCTGCCTTTTTTGTTTTCATATAAAATAAAATTGTGTAAAAAAATAGGGTATATTTATACTAATTGGTGAAACAGTCAACACATCGGATGACTTAAAGTCATCCGATGAGTAAGAATTACTTCTTTTTTACAAATTTCTTTTTAAAAATATGCGGCAGGGCATCTTCAAGCTTTTCAACGCTTACAATTTCAAGACCTTTTTTAATTTTATCGGAAATTTCCTTAAGGTCCTTAACATTTTCCTTAGGTATTAAAACCTTTTTAATACCGCTGCGCTGCGCAGCAAGCAGCTTTTCGTTAAGTCCCCCGATAGGCAGTATCTCTCCTCGAAGGGTTATCTCCCCTGTCATTGCCACATCGCTTCTTGTTGGATTCCCTGTAAGTGCAGAAATCATTGCAATAGTCATCGTAATTCCCGCAGAAGGTCCGTCCTTTGGAATAGCGCCTTCAGGAATATGAACATGAATTTCCTTATTGTTGAAGAAGTTTCCGGCAAGCCCGAATTTTTTTGAATTACTGCGTATGAATGTAAATCCGGCAAGCGCAGATTCCTTCATAACATCGCCAAGCTGCCCCGTTAGCGTAAGCTTTTCCTTTCCTGGCATTACTGATACTTCTATATCAAGTATATCCCCGCCCATGGAGGTCCAAGCCAGGCCTACTGCGCATCCAACCTTATCTTCCTTATCAGCCTGCTTTTCCTTGAACTTAGGCACACCGAGGTATTTTTCAACAAGCTCTCCGGTAACATTCAGCGGTTTTTTATCCTTCTTTTTGGCAGAGCCGTTTGATTTAACTTTCTGCAGTACAATTTCTTTGGTAATTTTTCGCATAAGCGAAGCAATTTCACGTTCAAGGTTCCTTACCCCCGCTTCGCGGGTATATTCATTAATAATTTTCCTGATAGCGCTTTCAGGTATCAAAACTTCTTCTTCGGATAAGCCGTGTTCCTTTAAAAGCTTGGGCAGAATGTGGCGTTTTGCAATTTCAAGCTTTTCATGCTCCAGGTAACCGGGCATCTGAATAATTTCCATCCTGTCCTGCAGCGGAAGCGGAATCTGGTACTGCACATTTGCAGTGGTAATAAACAGCACCCTTGATAGATCGTAATCAACATCAAGGTAATGGTCGTTAAAAGTATTGTTCTGCTCAGGGTCAAGCGCTTCCAGCAGCGCGCTTGCGGGGTCGCCGCGGAAATCCATACCCATTTTATCTATCTCATCCATAAGTATAACGGGGTTGTTTGTTCCTGCTTTTCTCATGGATTGAATTATCTTACCGGGCATAGAGCCTATATAAGTTCTGCGGTGTCCGCGGATTTCTGCTTCATCGCGCACTCCCCCAAGCGATATCCTTACGAACTTGCGGTTAAGAGCCCTGGCTATTGATTTGCCGAGAGATGTTTTACCAACACCGGGCGGACCTACCAGGCATAATATCTGTGCCCTTGCTTTAAGCTCGGCAAGCTCTTTATTGCCCTTCTTTTTGCTTTCAAGATTATTAAGAATGGCAATATGTTCAAGAATTCTTTCCTTGGGTTTTTCCAGGCCAAAGTGGTCTTCATCAAGTATAGCCTTGGCGTGTTCTATATTCAGGTTATCTTTGGTGAAGGTTTTCCACGGCACAGAAACCATCCAGTCGAGGAAGTTCCTTGATACTGTAGCTTCGGGAGACATCGGCGGAATTTTTTTTAGTTTCTGGAATTCTTCCATAGCTTTTTCCTTAACATCTGCCGGCATTTTGGATTTCTGAATAGCATCTTTAAGCTTAATAAAATCAGGATCGGTTTCATCCTCATCATTAAGCTCATCCTGCAGAATACGTATCTGTTCCTGCACAATAAACCTGCGCTGGTTTTTCTGCATGCTCTGGTTTATTTTGGCTTCAATGTCCTTTTCTACTTTAAAAATCTCCAGTTCAGAGCTTAATATATCTATCAGTTCAAAATACTGTTCGTTAAGAGAGCTTATCTCCAGCAGTCTTTGTTTCCTCTGTATGCTTACCAGAATAGTTGAGGCTATATAGTACAGTTTCCTGTCAGGTTCTTTTATGTTTTCATATGCTATGAGCGACTCTTGAGCAACACCCCGGTGATTAGTAACATACTCATTAAACAGCTTTGAAGCCTGCCTTATCAGCGCATTAAGCTCGGTTGATTCTTCAACCGGGGGGAAAATATATTCAACATCAGCTTCAATGAACTTGTTTTTCTTTAACGAGATAGCTTTTGCCTGGGCAATACCATCGACCAGCACTTTTATTAAATTATTAGGCAGTTTTATAACCTGGAGTATTTTAGCTACTGTTCCGTGTTCGTAAAGATTATTTGTTTCAGCTTCTTCAGCTTTATGGTCTTTTTGTGTAAGCAGCATTATATACTTATCTTTTTCCAAAGCAGTATTAATAGCGCTTATAGTTGACTCTCTGCCGGCTAAAATTGGATACATCATATACGGAAAAATGACAATATCTCTTAAAGGAACAACTGGCAGATTTAAGGGAAGGTCTGATTTATTTTCTATCTTAACATCCTGAGAAGGAGTAATTTCATTAATATCATTCATAATATTACAAAATTACTTTTTATTTTGTGGAGTTTCAATTCAATTATAGAAAAGTAAAAGTTGCATAAATAAACAAAAAACGGTAATTATACCATAAATATATATTAATCTTATTGAACAGAATTACCGTTTTAAAAATTTTATTAATTCAACCTGTATTTTTTCTGAGCGATCCCGAAATATAATGATAATCCGGCACTTACTGAAAAAAATGAAAATTGTTTATTTCCGGAAAAAAGCAGCCCGTTTGATGAATTACCGTCTCTAAGACGGAACTCTTTATCGCTGTTATTACCTTCGGCTGATCTTAAAAGTGCATTCAGGCAGTTATATTTAACTGTAAAGTTAACACCAATTGACCTGGAAAGCATATAATTGGTACCGGCAGTTAATGCAAAACCAATTCTGAAACTTGGTAAAATTTTATATGAATCAGTGTTGTACGGATCACCGGGAATTTGATTCCATACATCCATACTGCCTGAAATTAAACTTGCATTTACTTCTGCACCGGTAAAAATTTTTATAGAATAATTAGGAAGGAAATTATATTCAGCTCCCAAGCTGCCGGTGAAACATTTATAATCAGCTTTACCGTTATCAGAGTTGGTTTTTGACTGGCTTAGCATGTAGCTTTTAATATTATTATACGATAGACTCTGTGTAAACCATAACCGGGAAGTTTTGTGCAGCCTTATTTTGCTGCTAACTGATACACCATAACCGCCCCTGGTCCCGAATGATTCGCCTTTTTTAACAAGGTCAGACTGAAAGTCGGAGTTATATGCACCACCAAGCTCAAGCATAGAAACACTGTATATTCCGCTGACATTTATTATGAATGACGGCGCTGAATTCACCAGCATAATTTTTTTAACTATTGTTTCCTGCGCTGATAATTTTAATGAAAACAGAATTAAAATTATAAAGGAAATTTGACGGATGACTCTTTGATATTTCATAAGAATTTAAATTTAATTCAGTAAAAAACTCTGAAATAATTAACCGAATATACCTGAAATTCTGATGTAAAGGGTTAATTATCTTTGTTTAAAATAATACTGAAAAACTGATAACACAATACTATAAAACGCTATTTACGATAAACCAATGTAAATAAATAATTTTAAATTTATAAACGCTGCCAAAATACGGATTATAAGCTGTTAATAAACAGCGTTTTTAGCATATTATTCATAAAATTAAGTCAGTTAAGCCTGTAATATTTTTCTTTTATTCCGAAATAAAATGAAATCCCTGCGCCAATAGAAAAAAAAAGTGAAACGTTTTTTACCGGAAAAAAGGAGGTCTTCACTTATTTTATCATCCCTTAGCCGGAATACTTTATCAGTGCTAGAGCCTTCAGATGAACGGAAAAATAAATTCAGATAACTGTATTTAGCATTTAAATTTAATCCAAACCGGTTAGAAAGCATAATATTGGTTCCGGCAGATAATCCAAAACCCATTCTGAAGCTTGAAAGAATATCATAAGACTCTGTATGATACGGGTCAGTTGTTGTTTGAGTCCATACATTTAACTCACCTGAAATTATACTTGCATTCAGTTCCGCTGCAATAAACGGAACAATATTATAATTAGGGAATAGATTATATTCAACACCCATCGACCCTGTAAAACAGTTATAGCTTGCCGAACCGTTATCAGAATTGGTTTTACCGTCTGTAAATAAATAGCTTTGAAGATTATTATAAGCAGCGCTTTGTGTAAACCAGATCCTTGAACTTTTATGAAGTTTGATTTTTGAAGTAATTGAGATCCCTGCCCCATTACGGGTACCGAATGATTCGCCGTTTTTAACAAACTCAGAATGGAAATCTGAATTGTAAACCCCTCCAAGCTCTAATGCAGAAATACTTAATAAAGAGTTTACATTGAGTATAAATGAAGGCGCAGACCTTACTATCATAAACCTGTTGCGGTCTTTTTGCTGCGCAAAGATATTTCCTGATAAAAATAATATTATCAAAAGGGATTTCAGGATTAAACTATTCAGCCGTTCCATAATTTTTATGTAAATACAGTTAAAAAATTAAAGCCAGTGTGTACTAACTGCAAAAAAAATGGAATGAAGATATGTGCATTTACTTATACAAAATTAACGACCTGCTTTTTGCTGAACAATACTTAAAAAAGCTAATTATTTTGTAATTTAATCAACTAACTGAAAAATTTAGAGTGTAACAAAAAACACAATTACCTTTATATTTACCTCATTTTTCAATAATTTCGCGTTATGCACATTCAAAATATCGTATTTGCAGTACTCTTTCTGGCAGCAATTTCTCTGTTCACTTACAACCTGTTAAGAATACGCAGTTACCTGATGCTTGGCAGAAGCGAAAACCGTTTTGATAATACGGGGAAACGGATAGCCAAAGTACTGGGGATCGGGATAGGCCAGTCAAAAATTTTCCGAGATCCTTCTGCCGGTTTAATGCATGCGCTGATATTCTGGGGATTCCTTGTACTGATTTCTGCTGTACTGGAAGCAATTATACAGGGTTTTTATTCAGGATTTTCACTCGGAGTGCTTGGCAGCATATCAATGGTATTTTTTGCTTCGCAGGATATTTTTGGTTTGCTGGTAATATTGTCAGTTCTTTATGCACTTTTCCGCCGGTTTGTTTTAAAGCCCAAAAGGCTTACTGGTGACGGAAGCACAAATGCTGACGCTGTATTTATACTGTGCATGATAATGGGTGTTATGCTTACAATGTACGGGGTTAATGCGGTTAAAACTGCGCTTCACCCTGAATATGCAAATTATTATAAAGCACATTTTATTGCATCTCATTTAGGTTCATTATTTACAGGCAATGAAATCACTTTATACAATGTATTCTGGTGGCTGCATGTACTGATAGTGCTTACATTCATGAATTACCTCCCCTACTCAAAGCATTTTCACATTGTTACATCTCTGCCTAATGTTTATTTAAGCAAAACAGGCAAGCAGACGCTTGATACCGAAGAAATTGACCTTGAAAAAGAAAATGTATTTCTTGGCGCAGGCGATATTGAGCAGCTTACATGGAAAGAAATGTTTGACGGCTATGCATGCACGGAGTGCGGGAGGTGTACATCAGTTTGCCCAGCCAACTTAACAGGCAAGCCGCTTTCACCCCGGAAAATTATTATGGATATCCGGGAGCGTACTTCAGAGAAAGCTCCGCTGCTGGCAGGGAAAAAAGAAATACCTGAAGATATTGCCGGCAAAAAGCTTGTATCTGAACATTATATTACAGATGAAGAGCTTTGGGCATGTACAAGCTGTATGGCTTGTGTAAATGAGTGTCCGGTCAATATAGAACATGTTAATGCTATTGTTGATATGCGCAGGTTCCTGGTACAAAGCGAATCGCGCTTTCCCGATGAGCTTATGACAGTGTTCGGGAATATGGAAAACAACGGCGCTCCGTGGGCATATCCGCAGATCGACAGGCTGAAGTGGACTGAAGGACTTGATATAACTGTACCGGTTGCGGCAAATAAAAATGAGTTTGATGTGCTTTACTGGGTTGGCTGCGCAGGTTCATTTGATGCAAGGTACCAGGGGGTATCCCGTTCAGTAGCGCAGCTGCTTGATAAAGCCAAGGTAAATTATGCAGTGCTTGGAACAGAAGAAAAATGCAACGGTGATTCAGCCCGCCGGCTGGGGAATGAGTTCCTAGCACAGATGATGATAAAGGAAAATGTGGAAACGATGAAGAAGTATAATTTTAAAAAGATACTTGTAAGCTGTCCCCACTGCCTGCAGACAATAGGAAATGAATACAAGGCGTTTGGCGGTGATTATGAAGTTGTTCATCACAGTGAATTTATTGGTGAGCTGGTAAAAGAAAGAAAAATCGAGATCGATGACACAAAGAAAACCGATAAAAAAATAACATTCCATGATTCATGCTACCTTGGCAGGTATAATGATTTATATGAAGAGCCGCGTGAGCTGCTGAAGCAGGTAAATAAAGGTGAACTGGAAGAGATGAAACGCAGCAAAGACCGCGGCTTATGCTGCGGCGCCGGCGGCGGAAGAATGTGGATGGAAGAGAAGATCGGTAAAAAGGTAAATATAGAAAGAACTGAAGAAGCGCTGGAAACCAATGCAGAGGTTATTTCAACTGCATGTCCTTTCTGCATGACAATGCTGACTGACGGAGTAAAGGAAAAAGGAAAAGCCGAGGAAGTTAAAGTTAAGGATTTTGCAGAGCTTGTGCTTGAAGCAAGCAAATAAGGTTAAAATGAGTGAAGAAACAATAAATAAAATCCGGAAATTCTTTAAGGATAAACCTGTAATTAAGGCTTATCTTTTTGGCTCATATGCAAGAAACCAGCATGATGAAAAAAGCGATATTGATATATTGGTAGAACTGGACTATTCGCAAAAAGTAGGGATAGAATATATCAGAATGCAGATTGACCTTGAAGAATTGCTTAATACCAAAGTTGATCTCGTTTCTGCCGGCGGCCTTTCTAAATATGTAAAGCCATATATAGATAAAGATAAAGTACTGATATATGAGAGATATAATTAGCGATGAAGCCAGAATAAGGCATATATCAGATGCAATAACAAATATTGAAAATTTTACTGCTGATATTGGAATATCTGATTTTTTAAGCAGTAACCTGATTAAAAGTGCAACAGTCAGGCAAATGGAAATAATTGGAGAAGGTGTTAATCATTTATCAGAAGAGCTAAAAGAAAAGTATACTGAAATAAACTGGATAGAAATAGTGAGTTTCAGGAATATAGCAATTCATGAATATTTTGTAATAGATTATGCTGTTATATGGAACATAATAGAAAATTATATCCCAGAATTAAAAATCACTATAGAGAAAATCATTAAAAACGAATTTAACAAACAATAATATACAGGAGATAAAAATGTCTTATTTTTTCACATCAGAATCTGTAAGTGAGGGGCATCCCGATAAAGTTTGTGACCAGATATCTGACGCAATACTTGATGATATACTTACCCACGACCCAAAAGCACGTGTAGCGTGCGAAACTTTCTGCGCAACCGGTCTTGTGCTTGTTGGCGGCGAAATTACCACAACTCATTATGTAGATATACAGAAAGTTGTAAGAAATGTTGTAAAAGAAATTGGCTACACAAAAGGCGATTACAGGTTTGATTTTCATTCGATAAACGTAATGTCTGCTATCAACAAACAATCACCCGATATAGCCATGGGTGTTGATACAGGCGGCGCAGGCGACCAGGGAATGATGTTCGGTTATGCCTCAAACGAAACACCTGAATATATGCCGATGGCGCTTGTGTATGCACACAAGCTGGTTAAAAGGCTTGCAGATATCAGGAAACGCAATTTAAAATTAATGCCTTACCTGAGGCCGGATTCTAAATCACAGGTTACAATTGAATACAGCGATGATAACAAGCCTTTAAGGGTTGATACTGTTGTTATTTCAACTCAGCATGACCCCAATGTTTCACAGGGTAAAATAAAAGCTGATGTAATAAAGAATGTTATCAAAAAAGTTATACCTGCCAGACTGCTTGATAAGAAAACAGTGTTCCATGTAAATCCGACCGGAAGGTTTGAAATTGGCGGACCGCACGGAGATACAGGATTAACCGGCAGAAAGATAATTGTAGATACATATGGTGGAAAAGCTCCTCATGGCGGAGGCGCATTTTCAGGCAAAGACCCCAGCAAGGTCGACAGGAGCGCAGCATATGCTGCAAGGCATCTTGCTAAGAATATTGTTGCAGCAAAAGTTGCAAGGGAGTGCATGATACAGCTTTCATATGCAATTGGTGTTGCTCAGCCTGTTTCTATTTTAGTAAATACAAACGGAACAGGAAGAGTTGCTGATAATAAAATTGCAGCATTCATAAAGAAAAATGTTAATCTTACACCCAAGGGCATAATGGAAAGATTAAAGCTCCGCAGGCCTATTTACAGGAAAACTGCTGCATACGGCCACTTTGGCAGGAATGAAAAGGAATTCACCTGGGAAAAACTTGACCTGGTAAATCTTTTTAAAAAGATTAAATAATTGAAAAAAAGAAAACTTAAAATAGAAATTTTTCACAGTTTTAAGGAACAGGAAGAAGCAGATACTAAATACTGGCGAAACCTCTCTTTAACTGCAAAAAGAAAGCTATATGAAGATTACTTTTATAACTATTTAATACTTGCTTATGGCAAAGAACCAAGACTTCAAAGAGTTATTAAAATTACTAAAAGAAAAAAAAGTTAAATACCTGATTGTAGGAGGTCAGGCAGTAAATTTTTATTCCAGGGGAAAATTTACTGAAGATCTAGATATTTGGATTGAGCCTACTAATAAAAATGCAGAAAACATATTTCTCGTTCTGGAAAAATTCGGCACCGGTAACCTTGATATTGAAATTTCCGACTTTTTAAAAAGAGATAATATAGTTCAGATTGGGTTTCCTCCAATGAGAATAGATATCATGACTTCAATTGAAGGTATTGATTTTAATGCAGCTTATAAAAATAAAAAAAAAAGGATATCTTTTTGGACTCAGAAATCAGCCATATATTTCTTTTAAAGATCTGATAAAAAATAAAAATAAGACAGGAAGACCAAAAGATAAATTTGATATTTTGTGGTTAAAAAAAATATTATAACCCTAAAAAAGCAAGAAGTTTG
>LLZO01000323.1 GCA_001567545.1 Candidatus Tepidiaquacellales bacterium OLB5 | reverse complement strand
GCACACTGAATGATATCTGGTGTGATAATATGTCAGGAAAAGTAATTGCCGTGGGTACTGCAGCTCCAACCCCGTTCCTCGTTTCAACAAACGGAGGAGTAAACTGGATATATGATATCGGTACCGGAATAACAACAACCATTTACGGTTTAAAAATGGTTAATGCAAATACAGGTTATGCTTCCGGTTCATCGGGCAAAATGTTTAAAACAACAAACGGCGGGTTGAACTGGGATTCTGTATCATTTGTAGGTGCAACAAGTACACTGTACTGTACTGATTTTATCAGTGTTGATACAGGATGGGCTTCAGGAAGCAGCGGTACAATTTATAAAACCGTTAACGGAGGTATGAACTGGACATTGCAAACAACCGGAATAACTTCTACATTATACAGGATAGATATGGTTAATGCTCTGACCGGATACTTTATTGGTTCATCAGGAGCATGCAGAAAAACTACTGATGGCGGCACTACATGGACTGCCCAGACTCCGAACTATACTTCAACTTTATACTGGATCGATATGAAAGATGTTAATTCAGGTTATCTTGTTGGTATTGGCGGTACTTTGAGAAGAACAACCAATGGCGGAGCAAACTGGGATACAGTTCTGACTCCGATTTCTGCTTCTCAGTATTCAATTTCATTTTCCAACATGAATACCGGTTATGTTGTTGGGGCATCAGGCTATACATTCAGGACTTCTAACGGCGGAACTACATGGGATATTAAGAACAGCGGTTCATCAACAATAAATGCTGTTTATTCAAAAGGATATGATTCTGCATTTATTGCTGGCTCAAGCGGTATGATATTGAAACAGTACAATGCATTGGTTGGCGGAATTACATGGAACAATAATTCTCCTCAAAAATTTTCTCTTGAGCAGAACTATCCAAATCCGTTTAACCCGGTTACTACAATTAAGTTTGCAATTCCGCATACTGCTAAAATTTCTTTAAAGGTATATGATATTCTTGGAAGGGAAGTTGAAGTATTATTCAATAATGTTGAATTCAACCCGGGAACTGTAACGTATGATTTCGACGGAACCAATCTGGCTTCCGGTGTTTATTTCTATTCATTAATAGCAAATAACAGCCTGATTGAAACTAAACGTATGGTATTGGTTAAATAATTGAAGTTATAAAAAATGTTAAAAAGGCACTTAAAAAGTGCCTTTTTTTATTCAGAAAAGCAGAAAAAATCTGTAGGAAATATTTACCCTTGCTGTAAGACTTTTATTTGTATATTTTATAGAATTCCAATCAACATTTTTATTAAAGGAGAATTCTATGAAAAAATCTGTTATAAGTTTTTTGTTAATTTCATTCCTTACTATTATTTTGCAGGATACATTATTATCACAGGATAACCAGCCCTGGAAATGGGTTCATCCAAAACCACAGGGAAATACTCTCAGGTATGTTAAAACTTTTAACTCATCAACATATTATGCTTTGGGATATGCCGGAACATTTTTAAAAACTACAAATTCCGGAACCAACTGGTTTATCACCCATAAGGTATTTGGTGAGCAGTTAGATGATCAGTATTTTATCTACAGCGGATGGTTCTTTGACCAGAACAACGGACTGGCGAGCGGTGAAGCCGGAAAATTAGCCAGAACAACAAATGCCGGGGTAACATGGGATACTATCAGTACCGGACAAACAGCTACGCTCTATGGTATGCATTTTATTAATGCAACAACTGGTTTTATGTGTACATCAACAGGCGGTAATATTTTAAAAACTACCAATGCTGGTTTAAACTGGACAACAATTTCTACAGGTACTTCCGCTACACTTTATAATATTTTTGCTTTAAATGAAAATAATATTTACGTTACAACTACATCAGCAAATTTAAGATATACTACAAACGGCGGGACTAACTGGACCATTGTATCTACAGGTGCTTCTGTTACATTATATGATGTATGTTTTAAGGATGCTAACACAGGCTGGGTTTGCGGCAGCTCAACTTCAATCAGAGTTACCACAAACGGCGGTGCTAACTGGACTCAGACAAGCACAGGTCTGCCAACAAGTACATTTTATGAGTTAACATACACACCCGGGGTTATTGATGCAGATTATGTTTATGTTTCTGGTAACTCATTTTATGCTTTCAGAAGCTCGAATTACGGAACTTCTTGGGATTCTGTTTCTGTAGCAGGAAATCAGTATTATGTATCAACATATTATGCTCTTGACAGAAATGCATCTAATATGGTTACAGGCGGTGCATTTGGTTTGCTGAATACTTCTACAAACGGCGGGGCTAACTGGGTTGCTCATAATTATCTTGGTTACAGCAGTACTTTAAATGATATTTGGTGTGATAATATGTCTGGCAGGGTTATTGCAGTGGGCTCTGTAGCTCCTGTGCCTATCATTGTTTCTACTAACGGCGGAAATAACTGGATTTTTGATGCATCAACCAACGTTACATTTACATGCTACGGTATTAAAATGATAAATGCATTAACCGGTTATGTTTCAGGTTCAACAAGTAAACTTGCCAAAACAACAAACGGGGGATTGAACTGGGATACTTCAACAGTTTATTCCACTTCAACAACTATGTATAATCTTGATTTTGTTAATGCAAATACCGGCTGGATCTCGGGTTCTTCCGGAAGAATTTTTAAGACTACCAATGCAGGAGTAAACTGGGAACTGCAGACAACTGGAATAACCAATACTCTTTATAATATTGATATGCTTGATGCAAATACCGGATGGTTTGTTGGTACAACAGGCAGTATAAGAAAAACCACAGATGGAGGTACTTCCTGGACGGCTCAAACGCCGGGCACAACTTCTTCTCTTTATGATGTTCAGATGTTCGATGCAAATACAGGTTACCTCTGCGGACTTTCAGGAACTGTAAGAAAAACAACAAATGGAGGTGCAAACTGGGATACTATTGCAGTTCCGTTTACAACAAGTCTTTATATGGTATCATTTACTAATGTTAATACGGGTTTCATTGCCGGCGCAACAGGCTTAACTTACAGAACGTCTAATGGCGGAACAGCTTGGCAGGTACTCAATACAGCAGGCTCTACCACAAACGGTATTTATGCTAAAGGATATGATTCTGCATTTGTAGCAGCTTCAGGAGGCGGAGTATTAAAACTCTACAATCCATTAACCGGCGGTATTACATGGAATAACCAGGTTCCGGAAAGATATACCCTGGAACAGAACTATCCAAATCCGTTTAACCCGGTTACTACTATTAAATTCGGAATTCCGCATACTGCAAAAATTTCATTAAAGGTGTATGATATACTTGGAAGAGAAGTAGAGATATTATTCAACAATGTTGAAATGAATGCAGGAACAATGACTTATGATTTTGACGGAACCAATCTGGCATCAGGTGTCTATTTCTATTCATTAATTGTAAATAATAATCTTATAGATACAAAACGTATGGTTTTGGTAAAATAGTTAAAATGTATCAGGATTACATTCAATATTCATCAACAAGGGGCTTGCAAGCCCCTTGTTTTGTTTATGTAATACATCTCCCTCTAGCAGGGGTAACTGCAGGAGCAGTCAGGAATACAGAGGAGGTTTAATAATATACCTTCCATCCTTGTACATACGTGCCGGTGGCACGTCTCAAATTATACAGCAGAGAAAAATTTAAATATTACAATTTTTACTTACAACCAAACTTGAGACGCCCAGCCATGCCTTTGGCTTGGCAAGCAGGGGCGTCTGTACAGTTTCGATGATGGCTTTACTGATCGCTAAGTACTTCCGCCCCTGCGGGTCTTAAAAAAATATTATTTTAATTTTTATCAAATTTTACAAAGCCGCTTTTAATATTTACAACTTATACAAGAGTTAATTGATTCACGGTAAAAACAGAATGACTGATATAAGTCATAGTTTTCGCTTGAAAGCCATGTTATATTCGTAATGTAAATATAGATATACTTTAGATTTTATAGTTACACCCTGAAAACAATTGCCACAATTAGCCTTGATGTTAAAACCTGCAACAGCAGTAAAGACTGCTTTAAATATAAAATTTTAACCATGATTGAATGCGGTGTCATGTATTTACCTGACACGAGCCGGGTGAATACCCGACTCCACGAATTTTCTACTTAACGTATGATTCTAAGCCTGACTGCTTAAGCAGTTAATCCGATGAGTAAATCAATGTAATCATGGTAATCAAGTGAATCATGTTAATCAAGTAAATCATGGTAATCAAGCAAATCATGGTAATCATGGTGTTAATCAAGGTGGTGGTTGTAATTTGCCAAAATGT
>LLZO01000322.1 GCA_001567545.1 Candidatus Tepidiaquacellales bacterium OLB5 | reverse complement strand
CGTAAATATCATGGTTTCCAATTGTAAGTGTTAGCCTGTTTTTATGCAGAAAGCCTGTATTCCTGAACAGAAACCGCGCCAGCTCAAAAGAAGCTGCATCGCCGTTTTCTGTTATATCTCCCGAAATTACCAGGTGGTCGTATTTTTTTTCGCGGATGAATTCAAGCAGATGCAGGGCATTTTTGTAGTTTTCTGTTCTGTTAACTGCATCTATGTGAAGATCAGATACATGGGCAATTTTCATAAAAATATTAATTGGATGTTTTATTAATCCAAAGTTATATTATTTTTGTTAGCATTATGTTAAGCAAACATAAGCTTTTTATTATATTATAACCGCAAATGTAATATTAATTAAGTTTGAATTAAAGTTTAACAAAACTTTAATAATTAGTTGTTAATTTTAATATATGGATCTTAAAAGAAAACATCTTGAAAAATTTACTGAATTTGCATTAAAAACAGTTCAGAAAGCTAACCTTATTACATTAAAATATTTCAGTAAAAAAATTAAGCACCGGTTAAAGGAAAATTTATCCCCGGTCACTACAGCAGATATTAAATCTGAAAATTTTATAATTAGCAGGATTAAAGAAAAATATCCGGAACACAGTATATTAGCTGAAGAGAGTGGGAATAATGATTCAGGAAATGATTTTAAGTGGTTAGTTGACCCGATTGACGGTACAAAAAATTTTATGCGGAAGTATCCTTTTTGGGGCACCCTGCTTGCGCTTGAATACTGCGGTGAAATTGTGATGGGAATTATTTCAATGCCTGCAATGAATGAAACAATTTATGCATCAAGGGGTAATGGATGTTTTGCAGATAAAAAACGTGTTAAAGTGAGCAAAGTAAAAAAAGTGAGTGATTCGTATTTAATTCATGGCGGTTTAAATTATATTTTCAGCCAGCCGTACAGAAAAAATTTTATTGAGCTTGTTAACAGCACTAATTATGACAGGGGATTTGGTGACTGCCACGGTCATACTTTAATAATTAAAGGTCAGGCTGAAATTATGGTTGATCCACACGTTTCTCCCTGGGATGTGGCGCCTGTAAAGATCTGCATTGAAGAAGCAGGGGGCAGGTTTACGGATATAATCGGGAATAATACTATCTATTCCGGAAGTGCACTTGTCACAAACGGAAAAGTTCATGAAGAAGCGCTGAAAATACTGAATGAAGACATTGTAAGCAGGGAAATTACCAAGGATTAACAGTATTTTCAGATAAAATCCCAATTTTTCCTTTATAAAATTCAATTTAAAATAGGGCTGATTTTATTGGTTTTAAGTATCAATTCAATTGAATAAATTGCAAATATACCAATTGATTAATGATATTAACTCTGATTGCCGGAATTATTACGGGCTTTATTGTTTCTATACCACCTTTGGGGCCGATTGCCTTTGCTCTCATTTCAAAAGGATTCAGGAACGAAGTTAAAGAAGGCATGGCTATTGCTTCAGGCTCGGCATTTATGGATATGATTTATGCTTTAATAGCCTTCGGCGGAATTTCTCTTTTTATTTCTCTGCTGCCGGAAAGCGCTGAAGCTGTTGTAAAAAATAACAGCAATATTATACAGATCATCTTAACATATGCAGGGTGTGTTGTTGTAATTGTATACGGGTTAAGAATAATGCGCACAAAGATTGATCTGAAAAAAATTTGAAGCACAGGAATCCGAACATTTGAGCCGTGCAAAAGACAGGGCAGCGGAATTAGCTGCAAAATCTCATGTGGTTAAAAGTGATTCAAATATTTTCGGGCAGTTCTTAATGGGTGTGATGCTGTGTATTTCATCGATAACATTGCCGGCTTCGTGGGTGATACTTGTTGGCTATGTAAAAAGCTTCGGAATTCTGGAGAGCTCTGTTTGGGGCGGACTTATATTTTCAGGCGGAGCATTTACCGGAACTGTGCTTTGGTTCTGGCTGCTTTTAAAAATGATAACAGGAAATGCTCACAGGATAAATAAAAATACAATCAGTAAGCTTAACTTTTATGCAGGGATTGTATTAATTGTCCTGGGGATTTTTTTTATTTTCAAAGGCAACCGGAGCTGTATTCAATTTTTTTTTAAAAATAGATAATGTACATAATATAATAGATAATCCTCAGAATAACTGACAAAAACCCCCTTTCAAAAAAATTATAAAATTTTGAAAAAATAACGAAAAATCCCTTGACATATGGTTTTTTTTTCGTATTTTTGTAGTGGAGGAAAATGGAGGAAAGTGGAGGATTTATAATTTCCTGTTACTTTCACCCAAAAACCGAAATAAATCACTCGAAATTAACGTAAAAACCATCATTGTTTCAAGGTCATGCAAATACTACAATTGACGAAAAAGGCAGATTAATTATTCCTGCCAAGTTTCGCAAACATATTTTGCCGGAAGCAAACAGTATTCTGAATGTTACTTTGGGACGTGATAACTGCATCTGGCTTTTTCCTTCAAATGAATGGATGAAAGTGCTCGAAACCGTACGATCAACTAATCCATATACAGATGAAGAAGTACTGATGAGAAGGCAGATGTTCTTTTACGCTGATGAACTTACGATCGATTCACAGCACAGGATACTTATTCCGCAGGAAATGAAAGAGCTGGTTGGGATAAAAAAAGATATCCTTGTTATAGGGCAATTGGAACGTATGGAGCTCTGGAATCCGGATACTTATAACAAGTACCTGAAAGGAAGCTCGGATTCATACGAAGGCGTTATGCAGAAAGTAAT
>LLZO01000321.1 GCA_001567545.1 Candidatus Tepidiaquacellales bacterium OLB5 | reverse complement strand
AGGGAACTCTCTTGTTTCATCTGCTGATTTAAAATTTTTTACTTCTGATTTACTGCCCATTTATTAATATCCTTTCAAAATTTAATTGGTTTACTGAATGTTTATAAAACTATAAAATCAAATTTAAACAAAGTATTCTTTACAGAAAAAAAACTGTGTATTAAACAGACTGAAGGATTATCATCAAGGCGTTACGAGACTATGCAGTTCAATGTATGAACGTTTCGGGATAATCCCTTGCGGAAGATTAGGGGCAACATTCTTAGCAAAGAATTCATCTGATTCTTTTTTAGAATTCCAAACTTCTAATATATGCCATACCCCGTCTTCTGTTCCATAAGAAATGTGAAGAATGAAACCAGGAGCTTTTTTAATAATCTGATGAAGAAATACAGAAACTTGGTCGTATCCTTCTTTAGTCTGACCTTGTATATTTGTTGTTAATAGTATTGCCATAATTTTATGATTTAGTTTTTACTTACTGAAACAGTTCTTTTCTTTTATTTTTATATTATGTATAATAATTTATGCAATTAATATTTTACTTATCAAAATGACTGCGGTATAACTTTTTTTAATCATTGCTTTGATTTGTTTTCTCAGCTCGGGAGTATTTTTTATGTCCGTGTTCTTCAACAGCATGCCTGAGAGAAATTTTCATAACTTCCTTTAATTTTCCAGAGATCACCAAAGTACAGTCAATTTCATTCGGGAAATCCCTGCAATCCAACAATACGCGCTTTGCCATATGCTTTTTACAACCATTTTTAAATTTCAACGAAAATAATATATCAATTTACGCGGGTCAAAGAAATTAATTTAATGTTGTTATATTTTTTCAGTTATATATCAGGAGTTTTTATTATTTATATACAGTTCTTTTTTGTAATTTTAACCGATTTTTAACAATAATTTCAAATTACATTGTTATATCGATTTAATTAATCTTTTTGGTTTTTTATTCAGAATAATTTGTAATAATTTATTAAATGTTTAAAAGTAAAGTTATTGAAATATTTAAAACTTTCACAACGGAAGAAATCAAATTATTCCGTAATTTTTTGTTATCTCCTTTTCATAATTCCAACAAAAAAGTTATCAAGCTTTTTGAAATTTTAAAAAAATATTACCCTGAATTCAGCTCGGGATATATTCAGAAAGAGCATTTGTTTAAAAAGCTGTATCCCGGCAAAAAATACAGTGATATTGTTATGAGGATATTGATTTCTGATTTGCTGAAGCTTGCTGAGGAATTTCTGTCATACAAAGGTTTTACTGAAGACAGGATTACTGAAAAAAAAATTCCTGATATATGAGCTTGATAAAAGAAAGCTTGAGAAGCTTGCAAACAGGCACATAAAAGAGATTGATATACTGCTGGAATCTGAGAAATTGATCAGCAACAGGTATTTTTTAAACAGGTATGAGCTGGAATCAGTTAAATTTGATCTGTTAATTTCAGCCGATAAGCAGGATAAATCAGGAAATATTCTCGAAAAACAGGGTGAATATCTTGTAAATTTTTTTCTTATGAATGGACTTAATATTTTCCAGGAGATGCATGAATTCCGTGAAGTGCTTAATTATAAGTTTGCTGCAGATCTTCCCGGACAATTTTTTAAAAATATTAATGTTGATAATTATTTTGCTGAACTAAAGAATGTCGGGTATAAGTATTATCCATTGCTTTCTATTTATTATAATCTTTACACTTTCAGCTTTAACAACTCTGATAATGAAAAATTTTATAATCTGAAGAATTCGATCATTGATAACCTGGATTATTTTGATGAATCTGAAAGAAATAATCTGTTACTTGCACTGGAAAGCTGTGCAATAACCAGGATCAGAATGGGAATAAACAGAAGCAGGGAAGATCTGATGGAAGTATATGAGCTTATGATCTCGGAAGCAACATTTTCTGTCACAAAGAAAAAATTTATTCAGGCTAATCTTTTCAGAAATATATTTTATACGGCATTGCT
>LLZO01000320.1 GCA_001567545.1 Candidatus Tepidiaquacellales bacterium OLB5 | reverse complement strand
TCAAGGATGTTGGCGCGCACTACGATAAAAGCATAGGCTGCCTTGACTGCCACGACCCCAAAACAATGGCGCTGAGGATAAGCCGCCCCGCTTTTATTGAAGCAATGCAGAGAAGGGGGATTGATGTTACAAAAGCCTCCAGGCAGGAAATGAGAAGTTATGTTTGCGGGCAGTGCCATGTTGAGTATTATTTTAAAGGAGACGGAAAGTATTTAACCTTCCCGTGGGATAAAGGTTTGCAGATTGACAGCATAGAAGCATATTACGATGAAATTAATTTTAATGACTGGACACATGAAACTTCCGGCTCTCCGATGTTAAAGATGCAGCACCCTGAATTTGAAACATGGTCAACCGGAATACACGCAAAAAGCGGCGTTAGCTGCGCTGACTGCCACATGCCGTATGTAAAAAGCGGCTCGGTTAAAGTAACTGACCACTGGATAAGAAGTCCGTTAAAGAATGTTAACAACGCCTGCCAGACCTGCCATAAATGGAGCGAGCAGGAATTAACAAACAGGGTAAAAACAATTCAGGACAGGACATATGAAACAATGTACAGAACAGAGCTTGCAATTATAGATGCGATAAATGCAATTAAAGCAGCTAAAGATGCAGGCGCAACCGATGACCAGCTTAAGGAAGCAAGGAAGCTGCACAGGCGCGCGCAGATGAGATGGGATTTTGTTGCTGCAGAAAACTCTATGGGATTCCACTCCCCGCAGGAAGTTATGAAGACGCTCAGCAATGCAATTGACTACGCAAGGCAGTCGCAGATTGCTGCCGAAAGACTGATGAGAAATGTTGCTGTGAAGTAAAACGAACCCTAAAATTTATCATTTTATCAATAACCCCGATTTTTCGGGGTTTTTTATTTAAGATATTTTACATATAATTTTATGATAAAAATCATATGATTTAAGTAATATTATAAATAATTTGTTTATGTCAAAAAATAAAATTTATTTACTGAAACATTTGAAGCACATTTCTAAATTCCTTTTCGTTTTTATAATATCATATAATTACATATTTGCCCAGGAAAATGATATGTTCAAATCCTGTTTAATCCTGAATTTTAAAACAGGATATCATACAGGTTATAAATCCGATCAGAATGACGGATTTCCCGGAGGTTTAATATTTGATGGATCTTTTTCTTATGGTTTAACCAAATTAATGTTGATTGGAGTTAATCTTGAATTTTGGAATAAGAAGAATGTTTATAAACCAAATATTAAAGGGCTGGATATATATGCTTTTGGTTATGGCTTAAATTGCATTTTACGGAAATCTTTTTTTAAAATACTTAACATTTATTTTGGTGCAGGTGTTGGTAATTATAGCATTAATAGAAAGAATGATGTTCCCGGCGAGAATATTAAAAAGAATTATCTAAACCTTTATCTTATATTTGGTTCAGATATAAAAGTTTATAAGAATCTGTTCCTGACAGCAGATTGTAATTTAACGGGGTTATTAGGAGAAATAGATTTTGGTGGAAATAAATCGAACCCTGCATTTATTAGCTTTAAAATAGGTCCAACATTTTTATTTAAGATACCTTGAATATAGAATTTTTTAAAAATCTCAATTAAAAACTAATGAAAAAAATTTTATCTAGTATTTATATGTTTTTTAATAATTATTTCAAAAATCAATTCCCAGAATGATTATTCAAATAACGTACATGGTTACGTTGTTACCCAGGCATGGGAATATTTAAAATTGAAAAAACAAGGAATAAATTGGAATGGAACAGATATGGCAAACCATATTGGTCAATGGGATGAAGAAGGTTCTGAAATTGAACCTTGGGAGGACGGTAAAATTACGATTGGCGCGAGAAGAGAAGATGAAGAAGATCCAGTTTATGAATATAATGGAGCACATACCACCTCTACACACTTTTGGGATGCTGATATAGGTGATTTTTGGAAACTGCACGTAACAATTCCTGGGTATGAAGGAGATTTTGAAAACGCTTATCAAAAAGCAAGAATTTATGGATATACCTCGAATCATCCGATTTATATTCAACATCAAGAGGGGAGTTTTGCAGGGAAATATTATATCATTAACCTAATTGAACTTTATAATACAGGGAATTGTGTTTATGTTGGCTATAGACCTTATCCATTGCCGGTTGGCCCAGTTTGGGTAACACCACAAACAGTTACCTTACCATTAGAAACTGCACGAAGATATGCCTATTTAATCTTAGGTAGAATTGCTCACTTATTAATGGATCAATCTGTACCAGCACATGCTCATGGTGATACACATGTTTGTGAATGGTTCTGGAATGATTGTGATAGTTATGAAGATTGGATGGAAAATAATTATACATATTGGGATCACAATTTAACACCCATTATGGGAAACAGAAATTTAGGTCCAGATGGTATTATTGATGTAAGTTGTTCATCAAATCCACTTAGGTATTTGTTTTATATGACAAATCAAGTTGCGGATAGGTTTGACAGCGATGATATATCAGGTGATTTAAATTATGTTTCAAATTCAAACGAAGGAAATTATAATACATATTTAGGACCTATATATGATCAACTTACA
This sequence comes from Candidatus Tepidiaquacellales bacterium OLB5, assembly GCA_001567545.1. Lineage (GTDB taxonomy): Bacteria > Bacteroidota > Ignavibacteria > Tepidaquicellales > OLB5 > OLB5. The sequence continues at coordinate 3,330 of LLZO01000320.1, read as the reverse complement.
AATTACGTACCACCAATAGTACCAGTAACTGATCATTTAAAAAAAATCGGGGATTTTTCTTTTTGCTTTTCAATAAAGGCCGTTGCTTCTTTAATGTATTGGTTTGCTTACTACACCTATCAGTTTCCACAGAACCCGCCACCTCAAAACATATTTCTTAGCTCCAATTTAATAAATAACAAATTATACAGAAATCAAACTGCAAATATTATTATTTCAAATTTAGGAAATACTACAAGCCCATGTTATGAATGGAGGATGTATACGTGCCAGAAAGATGAGCAACATTTTACTTATTGGCCGGTTAATGAGGCAGGATTACAATCATTAACTGGCAGATTTGATCCGGTTTTTAAAATGCGAAATAATAATTTCAACAATGAATCTTGTTCAACTGGCGATGTGCCAACATACTTGAATTATTGGATCCAAGTCCGTGTTTATAATGGTGCTGGTACATCTCAATGGTCACCTTTATTGGCTTATCATATCATACCGCAACCAACTTATGGACCTCCTGGTGGTGGTGGAGGATGTCCTTTTATTTATACTTTATCACCTGAAAGCGATACCAATAATTACTATAAAGTTGAAAATAATATCTTACACAGGTCAGAATTTATTGAAAATAAAGATCAAGATATTAAAGATTTATATAAAATACAAAATACAATTTCTGTTGTAAACGATAAAATTTCAATTATTATACAAGAAAATGAACCGGATTATGACTATTTTGATCAGATAAAACTTTTAGCAGTTGATCATCCTATTGGCACAATTGTTGGTGTTACTGAAAATAATAATATTATTTTATATGACAGTTCAACTGTCACTTCTACTGATAATGCATCATTGAACGGTACGGCAAATATCACGCCATTTATTCAATATATTAGCAATATTAAAACTAATGTAAAAGGTTATCCTGATGATAGTGTTTATGCGCATTATGATTTAATATCTCAAAAAATAAAAAGTCAAAATATTTTAAATTATTCAATCATACCTGACAGCTTAGCTTTAATAGGTGAAATAGGTTATAATCAGGATAGAGTAATTTACCCGGTAGCGGCAAAAGATTATGCAGGCAGCGCAACAATTTATGCTAATTCAGACCGTTATACACTTCAATTTGCAAGAAGAGAGAATACTTCTACTGTTGTAATTCCGTTTTCCACAATAAATGATGCTGTTGAGCATGTTGATATAAACTGGTATGCAGATTATGAACTTGGATATTTATCTGTTGTACCTATATCTTATACAGGTTTTGAAATAATAGAACAGCCTTTAATTGAAGCTGTACATACTTATCTGGGTGATGTTTTGTATAAATTAATTTCTAAAGATTCAAATTATGCTGAGCTAGATACAACCTCCATAATTACTTTGGGTTTTAATTATGTTCCCCCCATTCAATTTAATTTAAAAAGAGATTATATATTTGAAACAAATGGCCGTTATATAACACCTTATACAGAATTAACTGATACAAGGTCTGTTTTTAAAGATAATAATTCTAAACCAGGTAAATTTAAATTATATTTAAATTATCCCAACCCGTTTAACCCTACAACAACATTAAAATACGAAATGGGTAAGGCAGGTTTGGTTAAAATAACAGTTTATAATTTATTAGGTCAATTAGTTGCGAAATTAGTAGATAAATATCAACCTGCAGGTATATATTCAGTTGAATTTGATGGAACAAATTTTGCCTCTGGCTTGTATTTCTATAAAATGGATACAGATACATATACTGATATAAAAAAAATGGTGTTAATAAAATGATGAAATATAAAAAGTTTATTATTAACTTGTTTTTATTTGTAATTTTTTTTAAACCAAGTGAATTTATCAAATTGGTTTGTCGAAAAAGAATTTTTAAACAGTGCAGTTTATTATTTATCTATAAATGATACCGGAGTAGTTTGGGGAGTGGGTAATGATGACCCTAACACATGGAAACCATTTGTAACAGTAAGGACACCAGCCTCAGGTTGGAAAGTCCTGCCCGTAACAGGTTTACCCAATGGCTTTCTTGCATGTGTTAGTATAGCGGGCACAGATTCTATGAATGCTTTTGTAGGTACTAGAACAGGCAAGATATTTCGTACTACCAATGGTGGCTTGACCTGGAATTTACATATTGATGCTGGAGGGGGATATATTAATGATATTGCTTTTTCTAAAACAGATCCATCATACGGATATATTGTATGTGACCCACCTTCTGAGCCTGGTACTCCCTTTAAAATTTATAAAACATCCAATTACGGTGTAACCTGGATAGAATTTAATACTTCATTCGGCCCCAATACAGTTGGATACGATCGTTCGATCTCTGTTACTGACAGCGATCATGTCTGGTTTGGACTTTTTTGTAATTCAACAAACTGCCTTGAATCAAAAATCGGATATACAACTAATGGCGGTAATACATGGAATACGTTAACCGTACCTGATCCACATGGATTTGGCGTTACTGATATTGAATTTAGAACTGATAATAATTACGGTCTAGCATCATGTTATACAGGCGGCTTCAATACTTTTATATTCAGCACAACAAACAGTGGTTTAAATTGGAATTCGCTGTATACTATGCCTGTATCTGACGAAGTGCATAATTTATGCTGGATAAGTAATTCTTCTGATTGGTATTATTGTGTAACAAGTGAGATAAGGAAAAGTAATAATAACGGTACATCATGGTCATTATCAGCTTTGCTTTCAGGCACTGAACAATATACACATATGGATGCTATCAATGCAGGTAATAAAAATTATGCATGGGCTTGCTTGAACAATGGGAAAATAATGAAATTGGTTGATATATCAACCACTATTGGGATAGAACCTGTAAATAATTTAATTCCTAAAAGTTTTAGTTTAAGACAAAATTACCCTAATCCGTTCAACCCCGTTACAACAATTCGTTTTGATGCAGCTTCAGAAGGGTATGTAAATCTTGTAGTATATGATTTTTTAGGCCGGGAAGTCGCTGTATTAGTAAATGATCACTTACATGCAGGTGAATATGCTGTTAATTTTAATGCTTCGAATCTATCTGGTGGTGTTTATTTGTATAAATTATCAATCCGCGGGGAAAGAAATTTTACGTCTGTTAAAAAGTTAGTATTGGTAAAATAATTAATTCAATTTTTTAAATAATTTTAACCGGTTAAAGTAATGCTTTTAGCCGGTTTTTTATTTAAAATATCCCAGCATTTTACGATAACTTTAAGTTAAATATTTAGTTAAATTTGCTTTAAATAATCTTCTAAATAAGAGGAGGAAATATGGTAGAAATTAATACTGCATATA
>LLZO01000319.1 GCA_001567545.1 Candidatus Tepidiaquacellales bacterium OLB5 | reverse complement strand
AAAATTGAATTGTTATAAAGAGCTGGAAATGATAATGATTTGCGAGGAGCGTGAGCGACGTTTACCCCGTTGGGGAAGCAATCTTATAAATAGGTGAAAAAATTCTAAAACTCATATGATTGCTTCGCTCGCAAAACGTTTTTTCATAAATTTATAAATTATTGAATTCCCATTAGATTCAGTCCGCGATATGTTATAAATGCAAGCACATAAGCCATTACGGTATAAATAATTATCTGTAATAAGGGAATTTTCCATGAACCGGTTTCCTTGCGTGCTACGGCAACTGTGGATAGACACTGCATTGCGAACATGAAATATATTATCAGCGAAATTGTAGATGCTGTTGTAAACAATGGTTTTGAACCATCGGGAGACCTGGCTTCACGCATTGAGCTTAATATTGACTGCTGAAAATTCTCTTCATTATCTTCACTTTCAGTAATGTTGAATGTTATTGCCATAGCGCTTACAAATATTTCACGGGCAGCAAATGCTGAAATTAATGAAACACCGATACGCCAGTCCCACCCAAGAGGTTTTAATATGGGTTCAAACACATTTTTACCAACAGTTGCAGCATAGGATGTATTTAACCTTTCTGATTCAATCATATATGAGACCTGCTCTTCGGTTTTCCCTTCTGTTTGATTTTCAGGTATTACAGGTTCATAGTTCGGGAAGTAAGTTAATGCCCAAAGTATCAGTGAAAAAATAATAATTATCGGACCAGCCTGTTTTACATATACAAGAGCCTTGTAATATGTATTTTTGAAAATATGCCTGAAAACAGGAAGCCTGTATGGAGGAAGCTCCAGCATAAAAGTGGATTTTTCCTCAGTCTTTTTGAATTTACTGATAATGCCTGCAGTAACTGCTCCTGAAATTAAGCTGAATAAATATAACCCGCCCAATGCAATGCCGGCTATCCACGGTTTGCCCGGGGGAACAACAAATGCCAGAAGCATTGCATAAACCGGAAGCCTTGCGCTGCAGCTCATTAACGGAATTATCATAATTGTAAGGAATCTTTCCCTGCGGTTAGATATTGTTCTTGCTGCCATAATTGCAGGTATTGCGCAGGCGTAGCCTGAAAGCATTGGTATAAATGACCTGCCGTTAAGCCCGAATTTCCTCAATGGTTTATCTATTAGCATTGCAGAGCGCGCAAGATATCCTGTATCCTCAAGTAATCCAAGCAGTATGAATAATATTACAATTTGAGGAACAAAAACCATAACTGCGCCGAATCCGTTAACCAGTCCGTTAGTGATAAGATCGCTGTACCATGCTCCTTCCGGAAGCGTTGTGCTTAATAATTCATTCAGGCTGCTGAATCCTGAATCAACCAGGTCCATTAACGGCTGCGCTATCCAGAATATCGATGTAAATATTATTCCCATCGATAAAATGAATATTACTATTCCCCATACAGGATGCAGAAATACTTTATCAAGCTTAAGCGAATTTAAATCCGGAGTTCTTGATAAATTACCGAAACTCTTTTTGTTGATTTCTGCTATTGATGAATTGCCTTTTGCAGGCTTTAATACTTTCTTTTCTGTCTGCTCTGTAAATTCATACAGGTCAGAAATATCCTGCAATGTAGGTGTAATTGGTATTTTGACTTTGCCCTTTAAATTTTCAGTGATGTTTAATTCAGTTAAACATTTTACTTTATTAATTAATTCAGCTATACCTTCTTTTTTCTTGCTGTTAATTTTTACAACATCAGCATTAATTGAAGCAGCAAGAATTTCCGCATCAGCTTCCAGTCCTTTTTTTAAAAGCAGGTCGTTCATAGTTAATGCAGCAATTGTTTTAAAGCCTGCATCAATTACCTGTTTAACCAGAAAAAGCTGTCGCGAAAGCTGCGTTGCATCACAGCTTACTATTACTATATCAGGCGTGCCGAATTTTGGGTGATTAAAAAGTCCGTTTATTGTCACTTCTTCATCTGGCGAGCTTGGATTTAAGCTTATTATGCCGGGTGAATCCATTACATATGCATCGAAACCGAATTCATTTATTAATGTTCCTGTTGAATATTCAACTGTAGCCCCGGGATAATTTGATGTTTTAAAATTTGAGCCTGTTAAAGTATTAAACAGCGTGGTTTTGCCTGAATTGGGCATACCTATTAAAGCAATTACAGGCTTATGTATGTGATTATTTTTATGATGAAGGGGTTCAGTTTCTATTGAGATGCTGTTATTTTCTAAAACCATTATCAGTTAATTTTGATACATTCTGCTTCGCTTTTTCTTAAAGCAATTATTGTTCCTCTGACAGAAACAGCTATAGGGTCATTAAAAGGTGATCTTGCTGTAACGGTTATTTCCTGTCCCGGCGTAAAACCAAGCTCCATAAGCCGCAGGCAATGACAATGAATGTCTATACAATCATCTCCTACCGAGGTAATTACTGCTGATTCCCCGGTTTTAAGATCTGCTGCTGAAATTATATTAATTTGTGTGATTTTATGCTCCGTAGTTGATTAATATCAGACCAAATATGTCTGATATTCTTAATAATTTCAAGCCAAATAGAACGCAATATAGTTAAATTTAAACAAAATATAAAGAAAAACCCCGGATTTACCGGGGTTTTAAATTTAATTAAATTTTGGTTATTTAATAAGTATCATTTTTTTGTATCGGTAAAGTCTCCGGCTTCTATCCTGTAATAATATATACCGCTGGGCAGCATCGAAGCATCGAACTCAACGTTATAATAACCTTCTGTTCTTAATTCGTTATTGATAAGTGTTGCAGTTTCTCTGCCCAATACATCATAAACCTTTAGTGTAACAGCTGACTTTTTCGGCAAACCAAAGCTTAATATTGTTACCGGGTTAAACGGGTTTGGGAAATTCTGTGATAAGCTGAATTCCACCGGTGTACCCGTCTGGTTATTGTTAATACCAATTGATGAAGTTATTGTAAAATTAGCATTGGATATATCAAAGAAAATATTATCAATTGCTTCAACTTTTATTCTTGCCTGCGTATTTTCAATGTTCGGCAATGTAACTTCCGCTGATCCGTCATTTTCTGTGCTTGCTAAAAGTTCTGTGGGGAAAGTATTCCCGCCGTCAGTCGAAAGCATTATTTTAACATTAGCGCAGCTAACCGGCGCTGCATTTGTATTCGATACATCCCATGTAACCGTTTGCGCCCCGCCGATTGTAACATTGGTATTTGGATATGTTACCAAAAACGGACCTGCCGATGCAGTCACAAAAATAAAGTTTCTTCCGAAGAAATTCCGCCGCCGCCTGCTTTATTATCCCTTACTGTCATTCTGAATCTCATCAGTCTCTCGTATGAAGGAAGCAGCTCGCCGAGTGTCTGTGTATTATTAATAAGATCAGATACTTTTGGGAATATCCTTGTTCCGTTGTTCACCGGCGGGAAAGGTCTGAATATCGGGGCATTACCCGAAGGAGCATTTGGATGTCCCTGTGGTCCGGTATTTGTCTGTTCCCAAGAATAAGTCAGTGGATCATTATCCGGATCTGTAGCTGTTCCTGTTAAACTGAATGGTGTTGATTTTGGAATCGTCCACCCTCCAACAGGCATTGTAAGTACCGGCGGACTGTTTCCTGTGTTAGTTACTACTGGGCAAGTACTTCCGTTGCCAGCCTGTGTATAAGGAATAAATTCAACAAAAATATTTCCGCCATGCATGTACGGAATACTGTTATTTGCAAGATTTGGAGCGCAAACACCGGCATAACCCATAATTGTGATTCCGCTGCCCGGCTCCCATGCTGTTGGGGGATTAGCATTACAGTTTGTATTATTCTGTGTATGGTTGCCGCCAAACTGGTGACCCATTTCGTGAGCAACATAATCAATTGCCCATGGGTCGCCAAAAGGTGATGTTGAACCGGTTGCACCGCGTGCTTTATTGCCGGTTACACATACAACTCTTAAACCTGCAATTCCCCCAAAACCACCCGTTGAAAAAACATGCCCGATATCATAATTTGCATTGCCTATAACGTTATCAAGATTATTCTGGTTTTCACTCAATAATGCGCTTCCGTTGTTATTTGTATATGGGTCTGATGCGCCGTTGGTATAAATAATATCCATTTGGTTTGCAATTAAAACCAGCCTTACAGACATATCAAGTTCATATACACCGGTGATCCTGTTAACAGTTGTATTTATATTTGCAAGTGTCTGAGACTGACCGCCTAAAAGTGATGTATATTCACCTGTTGTTGCAACTGCAAGCCTGTATGTTCTTAATTGCTCGCCGGTTCTGGTGTAATTGGTATTATAAACAGGCGGATTGTTGTCCTTTTCTGTATGACAAGTAAATGTCTTTTCGAAAGCGGGCCTGAAGTCGTGTCTGTAATACGAAATATAATAATCTGTTTCATTCATGCTGTACGGATCAATAAATACAGTACCGTTTGGTGAAATTACCATTGCATGAAATCCAAGGGGGTTCATATCAAATCTAACAACTGCATATGGGTCATCTATTCCCTGCCCAAGGTAAGTTCTTATCTGCGGATTAGCCTGCTGAAGCGGTTCTTCCATTATGGGAGATTCAACAAAGCGGAAACGCTGATTAATGCCATTAGGCATAGGCAGTTCAATAATAGTGCTGGAAAATCTTACAGGTACATTTTTTTCCAGCGGAGCAGAATTTAAAAGAGGAATTATTCCTGCTTTGTTTATCAGTACAGTTCTGTAAGTTAACGGGGCAAGATATACTGTGCCCTTAACATTAAAACTGCCAGGTTCTACATCCATCCAGTAATTATTAGAAAAGACTGATGCAGAAAAAATAAAAAATGAAAAAAAGAGCGATAAAATAAATTTCATGATAATAATATTAAATTATTGAATTTCAGACCTGATTAATTCGGAATAATCCTCCTTTTATCCCGGGTGAGCAGATCTGCAGGAATTGTGTGTAAAAATAATATTAAGTATTGTTTAAATCAATATATGTTTATGGGTAAATAATCTAAAATTACAATAAAAATTTTTTTTTCATAAATATTAATTCCGTAAAAGCATATATTTGTAATATGAATGCTGTAGAGATAATAAAAAAGAAACGCAACGGCGGCGTATTGTCAGATACTGAAATTCAATATTTTATAGCTAATTACGTTAAGGGAAAGATACCAGATTACCAGAAATCAGCACTTTTGATGGCTATCTATTTTGTCGGCTTAACCAATGAGGAAACCCTCGGATTTGTAAATGCATTCATTAATTCCGGTAAAAAAGTTGACCTGTCTCATATAAAAAAACCAAAAGTTGATAAACACTCCACCGGCGGAGTTGGTGATAAAACTTCAATAATTCTGGCCCCATTGATTGCCTGTTTTGATGTTGTTGTGCCGATGATGTCCGGCAGGGGACTGGGGCATACAGGCGGTACACTTGATAAGCTTGAATCAATTCCCGGATTTAATGTTCATTTAACCATTCCGCAGTTTATAAAAAATCTTGAAACACTTGGTGTTTGTATGATCGGCCAGACAGACGACCTTACACCCGCAGATAAAAAAATATATGCCCTGCGTGATGTAACAGCAACAGTAGAAAATACCGGATTAATTACTGCAAGTATAACCAGCAAAAAAATTGCAGAAGGTTCAGAAGGAATTGTATATGATGTTAAGGCGGGCAATGGTTCAACTTTACCTGACCTGGAAAAATCGAGAGAACTGGCTGATAAATTATTGAGAACCAGCAGGGATTTTGGACAGCAAGCAATAGCTGTTTTAACTGATATGAGCTCACCGCTTGGCTATACTATAGGTAACTGGCATGAAATTTATGAGTGTATAGAGATAATGAATCCTGAACTGAAAACGAATTCTCTTTCATCAGATTTAATGGAAGTAACATTATATCTGGCAGGAGCAATGCTTATGCTTGGAGATAAATGCAGCAGTATTGAAGATGGCATCAAAATGTCTCAGGATAAGCTTAATTCAGGTGATTGCTTTGATAAATTTTTAAAGTTAGTTGAAATACAGGGCGGGAATATTGATGTTATCAAAAATCCGCATAGTTACAGGAAAGCTGAATATACTGATTACATAGAGGCATCTGAAGATGGTTTCGTAACTGCGCTGGATGCGCTGACTTTCGGGCTGGTGGCTGTTACACTTGGATGCGGCAGGAAAACCATCGAAGATAAAATCGATTATTCAGCAGCAATATTCCTTGAAAAAAAAAGTTGGGGATAAAGTTGAAGCAGGGGATGTTATATGCAGAATTGAAGGTGAATCTTCAGAAAAAGCAGAAGCAGCTAAATCAATGCTGCTTAATGGTATTAAAATTAACAGGCAAAAACCTGAAGTTAAAAGCAGGATCATTGAAGTCATTAATTAAACTTACATTTAAAATCGTATCGACTGCAGCAGTAATTTTACTGCTTGCTTATTTCGGGTGGAAATATATTGTTCCAAAGCTTGACCAGAAGGACCTTAAGGATAAAAAAAGCTACTTAGTGAAAAAGGTAAATGACGGAGATACATTTGAGATCGAAATCAACGGAAAAACTGAAAAAGTAAGGATGCTGGGAATTGATACCCCCGAAAAATTTGAATCAGACAAGTTTGACCGCGATAACGAAAGAACCGGCAGGGATAAAGAAACGATCAAAAAGCTGGGTACACTGGCAAGTGATTTTACAGCCCGTCTGATAGGCGGTAAAAAAGTAATTCTGCAAACTGACCCTAAGAGCGATGAAAAAGATAAGTACGGCAGACTCTTAAGATATGTTTACCTGGAAGACGGAACATTTGTTAACCTAAAAATAATTGAAGAGGGTTATGCCAATGCCTACAGAAAGTTTAAGCTTACAAGGCAGGATGAGTTTATAAGAGCAGAAAAGGAAGCCCGTGAGAATAAAAAAGGCTTGTGGGGTGATATTGACGGCCTGAAATATTTTGATTCACGGGATAAATGATTTTATATTTACTATTTATTAGTTATTTTAGTGATATTTCTAAAGGCAAAACAATTTTCAAAGGAGATAAAATGAAAAATCAATTATTTATGAACAGGGTTAAACTTTTTTCAGTTTTTGCTGTCTTATTTTTAGTGATTGTATCTTGCTCAAAGCTGCAGAACCTGACCGGAGGCGACAGGCTGTATTTCTGTGAAAAGTATACAACAAAAGAAATCGGTGAAGGCTCTAAGTTCACAACCGGAACTATCACAGTCATGCTGAAGCTCTCCAAGCCTATTGGTGTTACTTCTGTTGATATAAATGTTACTGATGTATCTTCAGGCAAAGCAGTTGAAACATTTCCGTTCACTGTTCAATCCAGCTGGGATTATATTCACTTTGATGACGTTGAGTTCAAAGAACCCGGCAAATATAAAGTAAGCTGTTTAAAGAAAGACGGCACTGTTATTGCATCCAATGAAGTTGAAATTACTGCTAAATAAAGTATATTGTTAATGAAATAAACGGGCATATAACTATGCCCGTTTTTTATTTATACTGTTAAAATTAAAAAAATGAGAACCTGTATAAGCTTTCTGTTTATTTTAGTATTGCTGTTTCTTTCTGATACTGCCTCTTTCAGCCAGAAAAAAAAAGGTAACAGGCTATTAGACCAGTTCGGCAGAACCGCATATTCATACCTGCTCAGTGCTAACAGGCCCGGTTACGGTGCCGATGCTTTTACAATGGAAAAAGGCAAAACATCACTTTCACTGGGTGTTTCATACAGCGATGAAGTTATAGATGTTCCCATATCTGTTAGTTACGGTTTGACTGATAATTTTGAGCTTTCAGCCGGGATTTCACCATATACGGAATCATATAATTTCCTGGGTTCAAAGATAAACGGTATGGGTGATTCATACTTTGGATTAAAATTTTCTTTCCTGGAAACAGATTACTTTATACATGCATTTCAAAGCATTATCAAGATCCCGACTGCAAGCTCATCAAAAGAGCTTGGTACCGGTAAAGCTGACCTGTATTTTGCGATTGCTCAGGGATTTGTAAGCGGCAGGTTTGGTTATGACCTGAGTTTTGAAGTTAACCTGCTTCAAAGAAGAGATTTCCCGACAGGTAAAAAATATCCAACTGCTATTCAGCAGCATATAGATAGCGCTATGGCTTCATATGATTACAGATTTGAACCGGAAATAATTATATCAGGGGGGCCTTCAGTTGATATTTCCAAACGAGTTTCGGCTTATACCGGCATTTCATTTTCAAGAAATACCCGTTTGAATTATAATACAACCGGTATTTACGGCGGAATGGGAATAATGCTTTCTAAAAAAACTAGTTTTTCTGTTGGAGGCTCATACGGACTTGAAGAAGCCGGTACGTGGGGCGTTTCAGGCGGGCTTAACTTTACATTCTGAACCTTTTCAGCAAAAAATGAATTGAAAAAAGTAGTATAGTTTTTATACGGAAAACGAATTTTCCGTTAGTTATATTCATATTGTATAAATTTTAATTAAAAATTATGTCCATCCTCGCCGGGGAAAAGTTTCAATTGAAGCTTTTACCTTCTGAACAGATATTATTGCATGAAGAATGCGAAGATAACCGCTCCGGCAGGTTGTTAGAGCGGTTTAAAGATGAAAATGTCCTTTATAATCCGCTTATAGTTGCTGAATATGAAGGTAAATATATCCTGATTGACGGCGCAAACAGGTTCGAAGCTTTGAAGAATATGGGCTGCAAAACAATCCTGGCACAGCTGGTAGATTATAAATGCCCGGATGTTAAATTAAGATCATGGTACCATTTTGTTAACGGTATTTCTGCAAATGAACTGATATTGTTCTGTAAATCAAATGGGTTTCAGCTGATTTCCGCAGAATGCCCGGTAAAACCGGTTATAAAAAATGAGGTCTCGGTAATATTCACAACAGGTGAAAAATTCATCATGAAGTTTTCAGCCATACCTGAAGAAATGCTTAAACAGCTTTCTGTGCTTAACAGGTTTTATGAAAATGAATACAGCTATTTAAGAATAGACAGCGATACTGATATTAATGATGTATCCGGACTTTCAAATGAAGAAGGGATGCTGGTGGTTTTTCCTGAATTTACAAAGGATGATATTATAAATATTTCAGGATTCAGCCAGAAGCTGCCTGCAGGCATATCAAGGCACCTTATTCCAAACAGGGTACTGCATATAAAAATTCTGATTGATGCGCTTAAAACTGCAGATAACCTGGATAAAAGAAATGAAGAGCTTGAAAAATATATTCAGTATAAAATAGATACTAAAAAAGTGCGGCTTTACAGAGAGCCCATCCTTGTGTTTGATGAATAATTAACTAAACTGTTATTAATGTTCGAAAGATTTATAGCACGCAGGTACCTGCTTTCTAAACGTAAAGTCCAGTTTATCACAGTCATTACACTTATTTCCATAGCGGGATTAAGTGTAGGTGTTTCTGCCCTTATTGTTATGCTTTCGGTATTTAACGGGTTTAATAAATTCCAGGTCGATACACTGACGGGTTTCGATCCGCATATCAGGATAGAAGCTGCATCCGGTATGCTGGTTGATGATTATAATTCAGTGATTTCAAAGGTAAAATCTCAGCTTACTGTTACCGAAATAGCCCCTTTTACAATAAATAAAGGGGTCATCTCATCTAAAAAAAATAATATTGTAGCATTTGTAAAGGGTGTTGATGATAAAAAAATTACCGGTCTTTCTGATGTTAAAGATAAAACCACATTAGGTGATTTTGAATTCAATGATAACGACGAATACGGCGGGGTTGTTCTCGGAAACAGCCTGGCAGCAAAGCTGGAAGCCAGGGTTTTGGATACTGTTACTGTAATGAGTCCGGTTGGAATGGAAAAAGCATTAACCCAGATAGTAACCCCAAAAACCCAGCGTTTTGTAGTCCGCGGCATATTTGATGCCAATAACAGGGATTATGACAAGCTGTATTCATTTATATCACTGCCTAAATCACAAAGTCTGTATGACCTTAAAAACAGCGTGAACGGCGTTGAGCTCAGGATCAGTAATATTGATAATTCCGGTGAAGAAAAGGAGAAACTTTCTGCGCTGCTTGGCGCTAATTACCGTGTAAGTACGTGGTATGACCTGCATGAAGACCTGTATTCAGTTATGCAGGTAGAAAGATGGACTGCATTTATAATACTTTCGTTAATTATAGCAGTTGCATCATTCAGTATTGTTGGCTCTTTAACAATGACAGTAATGGAAAAAAAGCGCGATATTGGTATCCTGAAGGCTATGGGAACAAAAAACTCCGGAATACTGAAAATTTTTATGTTCGAAGGAATATTAATAGGTATATACGGAACAATTATCGGCTCAGTTATAGGCCTTGCGGTTTGCCTCGGCCAGATAAAATTCAAATTTTATCCGCTTGATGGCATGGTATATTCAATAGATGCACTTCCTGTAGATATCAGGTACACAGATTTTATTTATGTAGGTATTTGCGCAATGATCATAAGCTTACTTGCATCTCTGTATCCCGCTCTGCGCGCTGCAAGGCAGGAACCGATTAAAGCTATCAGGTGGGAATGAAGACAATTATCAATTAACAATCCCGCCAGGGCGGGACTTCGAAAATTACTCCGTAATTTTCTTGTTAGCAAATAACAATTTACAATGAATAATTAGAAATTTTATATTTTGGATAACAGAAAAGTAATAATAAAAACAAAAGATTTAATAAAAGAATACCAGATCTCTAAAACCGAGAAGTTACGTGTGCTTAAAGGGATTGACACAGAAATTTATGAAGGCGAGGTAATATCCATAGTCGGACCCTCAGGAGCAGGAAAAAGCACACTTCTTCATATTATCGGTACACTTGATAAGCCGACAGGCGGTGAAGTAATATTCGATGATGAAGATGTATTCAGGCTTTCAGCAAATGAGCTTGCCAGGTTCAGGAATACCAAGATAGGGTTTGTTTTCCAGTTCCACCACCTGCTGCCTGAATTCAGCGCGCTGGAAAACGTCTGCCTTGCCGGAATGATTTCGGGCAGTTCAATGAAGGAAGTTGAGCCTAAGGCAAGGGAATTGCTTACTGAAGTTGGACTTGGCGCAAGGCTTGAACATAAGCCATCGGAGCTTTCAGGCGGCGAGGCGCAGAGAGTTGCAATAGCCAGAGCGCTTGTAAATTCACCCAAAGTAATTCTGGCTGATGAACCGACAGGGAATCTTGATACAAGGAACAGCGATGAAGTTATGCACCTGATATTTGACCTGAGGAAAAAGTATAACCGCACATTTGTAATTGTGACACATAATGAAAAATTTGCGGAAATGACAGACCGAACGCTTAAAATGGTGGATGGAGTGATTCAGAAGTAATTTTCATACTCATTATCCCGCTAGCCGGGTAATTCGAATAAATTTTTTACCAATTAACAGAAAAATTGAATAAAGTTATAATTTATATATTTATTATTTTTTTAAAAATTATAATTTATAATTCAGTTTATTCACAGGATACCACCAAACCTAAAACTGAACCTGTTACAAAAAAAGATACAGCATATGTACAGAATTTTATTCTGGCTGATCATAATTACCAGTACATCAATAAAACCAGCCCCGATACATTAACCCGCCGCAGATTCCTTTGGTATCCCGCAAAATCACTGGAAGATATTTTTAATTATGTTCCCGGTTATTATACTAAATTTATGGATATAGGACAGCTTAATCCTTTAAATTATAACCAGCAGTCTTATTCAAGAACAGGTTTTTTCAGGAATGGAAGGCCAATAAATGATGAAATTGACGGCTCAATTGATTTTAACCTGTTTTCTAGAAATGAAATATCGGAAATTGAATTTTCAGGTGATTACGGCAATAATATTTATGGCTACAGCAATACTATAAATGTAATACAGCGGCAGCTGTTCCAGTACAGGCCTTACACGGAATTCAGTTTTTACCAGGATAGATACGAAAACCTGTATTTTGACGGGAATTTTCATCAGAATTTTTTCCGTAGTTTGAATTTTAATTTCGGTATAACAAAACACTCTTATGACGGACATTACACAAACAGCGATTTTGATAAATGGCTGGGAAGGTTTAATCTGACATTTGCACCCGGTAATAAGCTGAATTTTTTTGCGTATGTTAATTATGCAAAGATTCAAAAAGGATTAAACAGCGGAATTGACCCTGATACTGTAAACCTTGGAGATAAGGGTGAAGTATTTGATGAAACAGAAGCATTTGTGTTTAACAGCGACGCTTATGAGATAAAAGAAAGGTTTGATATTGATCTTGGTACAATATTCAAAGCCGGTAAAAATTCAACTACGTTAGTTCAGCTATTTATCAGTAATTCATTCAGAAAATACAGGGATGAGGAAAACCGGGTAAATCCAAATGGTATTTATGAAAGCAGCAATTACCACTGGATAAATTACGGAATAAAATTGAAAGAACAGCTTAAATTTCATCTTTCAAGGGATCTGGAACTGTATTCAAATACTGAAGGTGAATTTAATTTTACTATCAGAAATTACAATTATAGTTACGGTAATGACCCATTTTATATGAATTCCAAAAATATAAATATTTTACAGGAAATAACTTTAAAATTAAATGAACTGGTATTATCCGGTTTTGTAAGAGGTTACTCTGATGCATATGATTACAGCAATTATACTGCCGGGTTTAACAGTATAAGTATCACACCCGGTGCTAAGGCTGAGTATAATCTGAACTTTACTGATAAAGAAAATATAAAACTGAAACTGCAGTACAGCTATAAAGATAACCATATAAGTTCCTCTGCCGGCTATAAAAATAACTTTATGAGTTTAGGCGCTGAGTTCTATTATTATAAAACCAGGTCTTATGAATATTATTTCACATTGCTTCAAATCCAGCCTTCTGTTGTGTTTAGGGGTGTAAATTTATCTGCAGATTTCAAGCTGTTTAAATTTAAGCTTGGTATAAATCATTCATACTCATTCAGGAATGAGTTTAATATGGACAGCCCGGAAAATTACGGCAGGATAAACTTAGATTGGGAAGATAATGCTTTTAAAAACAAGCTTGAATATAAAATTGGAATAGGGACGCGTTACTGGTCTGAATACAGGTCCTTATTTTATTCAGGAATCTCTAATGCTTTCCAGCCGTTTAATGTTTACACATATAATCAGTCGTCCGGCATCAGAATCCCAGCTAACGCCACTCTGGATTTTTACATCATTGGAAAAATAGGCAAGGCTACATTTGGCTTAACATTTGAAAATATTCTTGACCGTATAATTTATAATACCGGTGTTTATCCTTTTATGGATAGAGGCGGGTTTCTGAACTCTATGTCAAGGTTCAACATTACGTGGAATTTCTTCGATTAACTTTTCACAGGCTTTCAAAACGTCTTCAACTTCAACAAGTTTAATGCACTTATACTTTTCATCCCCGTCATAGATACATTTTACAGGTTTTGGTGAATTAAAAAAACAGGGCGAGCAGTCAAGCTCTGTTCTGACGATAATATGCCTGTTTTGCCAGGGAAAAAGTTCTTTATAATTTGTATATGCAAATATTGCAGCCTGCGGTATCTTAAGTCCTGCAGCTAAATGCATTAAAGCTGAATCATTGCTTATAAATATGCTGCATTTTTCCATTAAAGCCAGTGATTCCATTAAGCTGCCTGTTTTAGGTATAAACACATTGCCGCCGCCGGTTTTTTGAATCTTTTCATTAACATCAGCTTCAGTCCCAAAGAGAAGTATCTTTGCATGATATTTTTCTGCCAGCTGCTGTGCAAGCATTGCATATTTATCAGCAGACCACCGTTTGTTAATATGTCCCTTGAATGTGGCAGAACCGGCATGGAATCCTGCAATAAATTTCCTTTCCAGTCCATTTTCACTGATAAACTTATCGGCAAAAATTCTGTCTGCTTCGCTCAGGTATACTTCCAGTCCTGCAAGTTCCTGCTCTCTTATCCCCGGAAATGCTGCTTTTGCCAGCTCAAAATTTTCAACTGTATTATGCCTGTCTTTAACTTCACGGATTAATTTTGTATTCAGGAAATCCCAGTTTGTAAATGAATAATGGTTATACCTGTGCGCTAATTTTATTTTAGCGCCTTCAAGGAACTGCACCAAATTATATTCCCTTCGGTTTGATGGGTATACATTTATTGATACATCATATTTGTTTTTCCGCAGGGCAAGCGTTTGTTTAAGCGACTTAAGCGTAGATTGTTTAAGGAAATCTATAAAATAAATGTTATTAACAAACGGATTATTCCTGAAAAGCTCTTCAACCGGTTTAAACATTACTGCTATATCTACAATTGTATCAGGTGAATTCCTTTTAAGCAGGGCTAAAGCAGGGGAGAACATCAATGCATCACCAATACCTGATAAAGCATTTATTAATATTCTCATTATAAATTGATTATTTTATTTTTATGTCATACCCGCGAAAGCGGGTATCCAGACTAAAATTTAAACTAATACGTAATATGACAGATACAAATTTATTTTACTTTTTATTGTTTTCTGAATATTACAAGGAACTTATCATTAAAATCAACCCTGGTAAGTACTTCTGCATTGCCGTAAATTTTCTGATACCACTCCATACCCCTTGGTTTTTCAATCCTGTTAAGCCTTAACTTGTTAGCAAGGTAAACATTTTTTTCAGGGTCCCACATGGTTATTACCAGCTTTGCGCCGCTTTTAAGCGATTGCCATAGGTTATCCATAGCGCTGTTGAACCTGTCGTCATCAGTGATATGCTGAGTAACATCTATCATTACTCCCAGGTCAAATTTATTTTCAGGCAGCCTTACTTCGCTGATATCGCCGTGCAGAAAATTATACTGCGGGTATTTTTCCTGCAGGTTAATTACGGAAATTTCGGCAATATCATTGCCTGTGTAATTTTTTGCACCAAGTGAATGAAAATGGTCCGTCCAGTAACCAACGCCTATTCCTATTTCAACGATATTCATTTCCGGTGTTATTTCAATACCGGCTTTATCCATTTCCCTGGAAAGAATAGCCTTTTTTTCTTCATACATCTTCAGGTTTTCTTCATTGCTCATGCGGAAGTGTCCCACACCTTTAAGATCGAATGAATTAGTAAGCATCTCATTCCAGAATGTTTTAGGCTTATACCTGAACATCATTTTAAAATAGATCTTTATGTCGTTTATCAGTGCCATATTCTTAATTTATCTGGTTAGCATTTCAGGTGCATATTTTCTTATTTTATCAAGATTCTCCAGAGCAGCAGCAGTATCTTTTTTCTCGGAATTCATCTGGAATAAATAATATTGAGCCATAACATTATGGTCATCCAGCTCAACAGCTTTTGTATAGTTTTCGTAGGCTTTGTTCATATCTTTTTGCTGCAAATATATATCTCCAATCATCTGGAAAGGGGTTCCCCAGCCGGCGGGACCTGATTCAGCAGCCTGTAGGTACAGGCTGATGGCTTCATTAAGCTTTGTCCTGTCCTTTTGAGTGTTCATTGCCTGGTTGTATAGATTCACATACGATTTCCTGTAATTAGGATTCAGCGGCAGGTTTTTTCTTGATGCTGCATCTTCATCAGATTTACGTTTGTACAATACATCCGTAAACCCTGCTTCTTTTATGCTGAAATAATACGGGTAATAATACTGCATAAACTCATCACTGGTAAATAATCCTCTTTCTGCATAAGCGCTGGGCTTTATGCCGGTTGAAAAATATATGTAATCGGGTTTACGTGAAAGTATATACGGAACGTTATAATTCCTTTCGCGCCAGCCAACTTCTTTGCTTGAAATTTCAGGTATCGGCTGCGGATTGTGGGCAACTTCCTTATCGGTCAAACCCAGCATATCGATTAGCGTTACTTCAGAATAATAAGAAATTGCGCCTATTGTTGTTGCAGCAACTGTTAACGGCCTGCCGTTTTGAACCTGTTTGGCTTTAAGCCAGCCGGCAGAAAGCTTCATTTTTTCCACAAGCCCTTTTTCCAGGTCTGCATAGCCTTTTATAACTGCTGCTTCATTGGAATAATTGTAATAACTGAATCCAGCAATAACTGCCAGCCCTATCATTGCACCCATTGCCATTTCACGCTTTTTATCGAACAAACCGGTAAGCATTGCCAAACCTTCCTGCACAAGTATAAAAAATACAGGTAATACCGGAACAAAAAATCTGTTGGGTCTTAATACATCGCCTCCGATAAATATTACATAAAGGGTGAAAATGAAAAAAATCATAACAAGGTAAAGATAGCTGTAAAACTTTTCCTTTGTGGTTAATGTATACAGGGCAATAAATACAAACAGCCCGTAAAATCCGTATGATTTTAAAAATGTCCATGTATAATCAAGGCCTGTGGCAAAATATTCCAGGCTGGAGCCTGTTTTTGCATAAAATGTATTCGGTAATAAATAACCGTAATATGAATACCGCCAAATCATAAATATCAATGCCGGAATAAAATATATCCCAAGCCAAAGCAGGTTATTTTTATCAAATAATCTTTTTGTCAGCGGCAGGTTATTGTTCGGTTTATTTTTATAAATAAAAATAAACTTATGCAGTATTGTAACTGCAAATATCAGGTTGCCTTCCGGACGGGTTAATGCTGCAAACAGGAAAACAAGCGATGAAAGCGGCATTGCACCGGAATTATCATTCAGCTCTCTAAGGTATAAATACACACCCAGTGTGATAAGGCAGGCAAACAAGCCGGTTTCCATTCCGCTAACAGCCCAGTATGCAAACGAACCGTTTGCTGCAAGCATTGCAGCTGCTGAAAGAGTAAATACCAGGTTAAATGCTGTGCCTTTTTCTTTTGTAAAAATCCGGGATGAAATTAAATAGGTAAACAGGAGTGTAATAATTGCTGAAATTATTCCCAAAACCTGTGAAGCTGATATATAGTTAAACCCGATTGATTTAACCCCGGCAAGCAGCATAACCCATAAAAAACATGTATAACCTTCAACTTTTTCCCCGATATTAAATACCAGCCCGTGACCGTCAGTAAAATTCTTTACATAACGGTAAGTTATAAATGAATCATCCTGAATAAAATCAAAAGTTTTTGAATAGTAATAGAGAATAATCCCCAATACCCCAAGAACTGAATATGCAATCACTTTTATATCAAATGTGCTGTTCTTTTTGGCAGTAACTGCGGTTTGTTTTTTTACCTGTTTTTTCTGGCTCAATTATTTTATAAGTAACCGGTGTTAAAATACGGCAGTTTTCTGGCATTATTAATGCGCTTAAAAACTGCCGTTAAAATTAAAATTTATTTACCCTGTTGTTTTTGTCTCATTGATTCTATCTTCATCTTAACTTCCGGATTGTTCGGTGAAAGCCTGTCAAGCTTATTGAGTACATCAATAGCTTTGGCATAATCACCCCGGGCTTCATATATATCAAGCAGCAGCTTGTATGGATTCCAGTAAGACTGAATATCATTCGGATTCTTGTTCATAGCATCTATTGCTTCTTTTTCAACTATCGGAGAAAGCTCATTGAACTTATTCATGTTATCAGCTTTGTAATACTGCATACAAACATCATATAATATCCTGTAATCATATGGAACAACTTCTTTGGGGAAGTTGGCTTCCATCCTGTCCAGTACCTGGTTTGTTTTGGCTTTATCGCCCCGGTTCACATATTCATAAGCAAACTGCAGGTATTGTGTTCTGTAGCTTTGTACAGCATTGGTTTCAACCTGGTTAAAGAAAACGTTTGGTTTTTTAAAGTTATTGAAGAAATAACCATCCTGCGGTGTTTTGGAAAAATCTGCAGGTGTTTCCATAAAATTCTTCCACATTCTTTCTTCATTAATTCTGAACTGAACCGGACCTTCGGATTTGAACGGTACAACTCTTTTTGCCATTCCCTCCTGTACAGCATATTCTTCCAGTCCGATGAAATTATCTTCCGTAACTGTTGCTGAAAAATAAACAGGTCTCTGCCAGTTATTTGTCTTAATAATATCAAACATCATCTGGTCCTGCACTTTAACGGCTTTAACATTTCCGGATGCAAATGTATAAGGCATTCTCCAGGAAAGCTTATCAGGTGTCTGATTTTTTGACTTAAGGCTATCAGGGTAAGCAGTTGGAGGAACAGTTACTGAAACAACTTTAAAATCACCCCACTGAATAGGGGAAAGCTGTTTTATCTGGTCATCACTGTAGCTTATAGGAACTTTAAGGCTGCCGTAAGGCATGGAGTTCTTCATTTCCAGAATGTACCAGTCTGTGTTTAAAAGGCTCAGGTTCACCACTCTTACATCTGTCCTGTATCCTTCGACTGCCTGCAGGTACCAAAGAGGGAAGGTATCATTATCACCATTGGTAAAAAGTATCGCATCCTTATCGATCCCCTGAAGCAGGTTATAGGCATATTCAAACGGTACTGTATTATTGTTCCTGTTGTTAAAATGGAAATTTGTCTTGAACATCATACCCGGCACAAGCACCAGGCAGGCTGCAAGCACAACTCCTGACATTATTTTTTTCATCTGAAGGCTGGGCAGGCTTTCTTTTATAAGCTCAATGATACCCATAATTCCGATACCGATCCACAATGAATATACAAAAAATGCGCCTGTATAGAAGTAATCACGTTCCCTTGGCTGCGGGTCCTGCTGCCTTTGGAATAATGCAGTAAGCACACCCATTAACAAAAACATCCAGAGGAAAGTCAAGCCAAGCTTCCAGTCTTTCCTGAAGTGATAAAACACCCCGAAAAGTCCGATAAGGAACGGAATAGCTTTGAATGCAGTAGACCAGAATCCGGCTGCACCTACCACCAGCAGCAGAATTACACTTATTAGACTGTACAGATATTTTTGCGAAGAATAAAAATACATTGAAGCAAGAAGTAATGCGCTTAAGCCGATTATAATAAGCATTTTTGAACCGCCCGAGGCATCCCAGCCGATACCAGTATCCTGGTCATAACTTTCTCTGCCAATAAACTGCCATCCAAGGTAGCGGTTGAACATCTGATTTATCTGGTATTTCCAGAGAAAATCCATATCGCTGGTATAATTTGCCCATGTACGTTTGTGCATAGGTTCCTGCGAGTACCTGCGGGGCCAGAATGGGGCATCGCCGTACTGCTCACGGCTTAAGTAAGAAACTAGTGTCGGAAGGTCGCGCGGATCGTTTTCATCGATTGGAAGGTTATCAACCCTTGCCCTTAAAATTACACCGGCATAGATTGAATATCCAAGTATGATGAGGAACAGTGCAGAAAATGCAATTGCATGAGTTTGTTTTTTATTTTTAACAGCCCAGTATACACCGTAAATTAGCGCAGGCGCTATTAATGCAGCAAGAAATGTTACCGTGCCGCTGTCTTCAACTTTGAATGCTTTTATATCGCCGCCAAGCCATGTTGGGAACCAAATTACTGTAATAGGATACACTGCTATAAATGCTCCCGCAGAAATTGCAAAAGCTATTAAAAAACCTTTTCTGGTATACTCGTGTTTACGGAAGTAGAATAATATACCGGCTACAAGAATTACCTGGACAACAAGCAGGTGGATACCCAGTGATAAACCGACTATAAATGCTACAAGGAGCAGGATTCTTTCATTGCCTCTTTCATCGGCTTTTTCCCACCAGTGCATAAGAAGCCAAATACATAATCCAACAAGCATCGTGCCTAATGCATATACTTCAGATTCATTTGCATTAAACCATTCAGCATCACTGAATGTAAATGATAATGCCCCGATTGCGGCGGCTGAATATATCATTATGGCATCCCAGTTATTGGTAATTTCTTTTTTCCAGATCTTAATTACCGAAACTATAACCAGGTATAAAAAAGAAGCTGTGAATGCAGAGCTTATCGCCGCCAGCGCATTCATACGAAGTGCCGGGTTTGAGCCTATTGGAATCATTGTTGCCAGCTTGCCCAGCAGTACCCATAACGGCGCACCCGGAGGGTGGGGAACAGATAGCGTATACGCGCAGGCAATAAATTCGCCGCAATCCCAGAATGAAAGGGTTTTTTGCATGGTGTACAAATAAGTTATGGCAGAAAGCAGCAATACTACCCCTGCAAAAATGTAATTCAGCCTCTTATAATTCATGTATTTGCTAAAATTTTATGAAAAACAAATATATTTAATATGTTAATGAGTTTCAATTGAAAAACAAAGCATTTTTGAGGTTAATATTATACACAATTTTTTTAATTTTAATGGCGGAATTTAAAGAAAATGAAAATTGAACGCAGATAAAACAAATGAATAATGATTGTTAGATAATTATTAAATATCAATTCGGGAAATTTGAAGTCCCCTCCTTTGGAGGGGTTTTAGGGGAGGTCAAAAATTAAAGGTGCAATCTGCATTTCTTTGATCATTATCATAACAAGTGCTGGATGAATTGAAATATTATATATATTTTAAATAAAAAACCCGGAAGGTTTAAAACCTTCCAGGTTTATTTTTGCTTTTTGCCTTTTTACTTTTGCCTTCCTACTTCACCAGAATCATCTTATTTGTTTTTACATAATCATCACCGGCAGTAAGCCTGTAATAATATGAGCCGCTGGGAAGTCCCGAAGCATTGAAATCATATTTATATGTTCCGGGTGAAAGCTGCTGGTTAACCAGTGTTGCAACCTGCTGACCTATCGAGTTATAAATAATCAGCGAAACATCGTTTGTTTTGGCTATGCTGAACTCAATATTTGTTATCGGATTAAACGGATTCGGGTAATTTTGTTT
>LLZO01000318.1 GCA_001567545.1 Candidatus Tepidiaquacellales bacterium OLB5 | reverse complement strand
TCGCTGTTTAAAAAATAGCCATGTGTGAGGAAAATTTTCAAATTATTTTAACTTAAAATTAAACGGGACAGTAACCCACACTTTAACCGGATAATTGTTAACCAACCCGGGTGTGAATTTAAGAAACATTGCAACTCTTTTGACTTCCGGAAAAAAAATTTCAGGACCGGATATTTTACCGGTTTTTTCTACATTACCATCTTTACCAACCAGGCATTTTACTGTTACCCAGCCTTCGACAGAATCTTTTACAGCTTCCGGGGGATACTTTATTATTTTTATAACTTCAGAAATATTCAAACAAACAGGCGCTACCTCAGCTTTTACAGTATCAAAATAAGTTAAAGAATCATATGCACTTTCAGGTTTATCGCTTTGGGAAAAGATATCTGCGGTGTAAAAGAAGCATAATAAAATTAAGAATATATGGAATTTCATTATCAATACTCCAGGTCTAAGATAGTTTTCAAATTCTTCATTAATTTGGATTTGGATGTTTTTGATAATACACCAAGTCGTTTTACCAGTCTTCTGTTATCGATTGCTCTCACCTGGTCAACAAGTATTGCCGATTTAACTTTTAAGCCGGCTTCATTTTTGCCCAGGTTTACCCTTAAAATTTCAGCTTTTGTAAATACATTTGTGCTTATTGGACAGATAAGCGTAGAAGGATGAAAACCGTTAAGCAGGTCTGTTTGTATTACCACTACAGGGCGTACTTTACCCGGTTCTGTCCCGTTTGGTGGATTCAGGTCAGCAATCCACACATCAAACTGCTTTATTTTCTCAGGCTGCTTCAACCAGGGCTAACTTAATTTTTCAAATTCCAGCAGGATTTCCATTGAATCACCGCTCACAAGCAATGATTCTTCGAAGAGCTTTTTGCGTGTTAAACTGCGCGTATTAACCTTGTTGTAAAAATCAACCGCCTTGTTGATATATGAGTTACGCGGGACTTTAAGTTTTTTTACAACTTTTTCCGTATCACGGTAAATATCTTCCTTAAGCTTTAATGAGAGATTTTTCATTTTACTTATATTTTTATTAGTATATACTATTAATATATACCAATATTAATTAATTTACAATGCAGGCCAGGCAGCAGAGGTGTCATTTCCAGTTTTACTGACAAACTTTTATATAAATAACTATTTAAGCTAGAACTTATTTTCAATATATTAGCTAAATTTGTGTATCAAATCATTTACAATCAATAAATATATATATGAAACATTTACTGTTAATACTTCTGGTTTCAATAATTACCATTATCAGCTCATGCGGTGATGATACAACTACTAACAATCCGGGTGTGCCTCCCGGCACAGTAATGTATTCGGCTGATTCAATCAGCGTTTGGTTAAGCACAATTGGATTTGCAAAGGATTCCGCTGCATACTCAACTTCAGCAAGCGGCAATGTATTGGTAGAATTCACAATTCAATCAAACGTGGATACTCCCTCAGCTTACGGCAGGTTCGGTTTCTATACAAACTCAACACCGGTTGTTCCGTATTTTCCTGATATATTTGCGCCAAGGGATGAACCGTTTTCACTAAATCAGAATTTAGCATCCGGAAGCACTTACTTTGCTTTTATGGTGCAGCTGAATAATTATGCTGTAACATATCCAAGATACGTACGGCTGCTGAATGTAAAAGTAACCAAGCAGTAAAAAATTATAACTGAAAGGGCATTCCCAACCCGTCAGATGTGTCCAAAGGACTCCTTCGGAGAGGACCTGATGAAAGCAGTAATTAAAAAAGCCGTCAAACATATTGACGGCTTTTTTATTACAGAAAAAAATTGTTAAACTATTTAACTTAACAAACTTATTAACTTATAAACTTTTTACTATCTGCCCCGTTCGGGATTCTGGTGGTAAAGCAGCATGGCAAAGTGACCTGTTGTGCTGCCGGTTTTGAACTTATCCACCGTTACGGTGAATTCATACTGCTCAAATTCCTGCGGGTCAAGCCTGATAAGAGGGCTTGCAGCTGAATACTCATCAACAAAAACCCACTCACCTGTAGTGTTATCTTTTTTATATACCGTTATCTTCAGGTTTTCGATGCGCCTGTCGCCAAGGACCATTACATCGTAATCAAACGCCGGGTCAAGGTAACGCCAGATGGTTTTTTTGCCGCGGTTAACCAGCAGGTCAAATGTCATATTAACAATTTCCTGGTTTCGCTGGTCTTCAAGCTCAGCAACCTTTGCGGTGACTGTTTCGAGTATATCCTGCATTGTGGTTGCTGACTGTGAATATACTTTATCTGCTGAAAAGAAAAATGTTAAAGCAATAATTGATGCTGTAATTAAATATTTCATATTAAAATCCTTTATGTTTTCTATAAATTAGCTGTTTTATATTATATGTTCAATGGAGTGAAAATGTTTCACTGGATAATAAATAATGATTTCGAAAAATTTTCAGTAAAATCATTCATTTAACTATCTATATACAATTATTCTGTGCTTTTTATCTTAAAGTGTTTTCTGATAACAGCATAACAAGGCAGGCAAAAAGTACCAGAAGATTTGACAATAATTTTGTAAATTGTTGCGTAATAAGCCCCGTAAGGGGCGTAAGATTTTAACGATGGGCAAAGCCCATCGAATTATTATAAAAATTAATAGCCCTGTAAGGGCGTAATAAAAAATAATGGGACAATCTCTCACAAAGAATTACATCCATATAATATTCAGTCCAAAATATAATTATCCGTTTATAAAATCACCGGTTGAAAGTGAGCTGCATTCATACATTGGAGGAATATGCAGGAAGCTTGAATGTACTCCGGTAAAAATTGGCGGTTATACTGATCATGTTCATATAGTATGTCTATTATCCAAAAAGATAGCATTGATGAAATTGATAGAAGAAATAAAATCACATTCATCGAAATGGATGAAAACAAAAGGTGAATTATTGAAGAAATTCTATTGGCAGGATGGTTACGGTGCATTTTCTGTAAATCCTTATGAAATTGATAAGGTTGTTTTATATATAGAAAATCAACATGAGCATCACAGGAAAAAATCATTTAAGGAAGAGTATTTGACATTTTTGAAGAAGTATAAAGTGGAATATGACGAAAGATACATTTGGGAATAAGTATTAAAGTGCTTTAGTATTGCGCCCCTTCAGGGCTTTGATAAATTTGTATTTGTTTTCGATGGGCTTTGCCCATCGCTGATCTATCCAGCCTTTCAGGGCTTGTGTTAGAGTTAAAATTATTTTATACATATGAAACTAATATAAATCACG
>LLZO01000317.1 GCA_001567545.1 Candidatus Tepidiaquacellales bacterium OLB5 | reverse complement strand
TTGCGTCTTTGCGGTTATCTGTTAAACAATGCATCCCTTAAAAAAACACCGTACCTTAAACCTTTTGTACTGACTTTAACTTCAGCATAACCGAACTTCTGCATAAAACATTTCAGAATTAATATTCCCGGTATTACAATATCAGCCCTGCCTGTCATATAATCACCCATACCATACAGTTCCTCAAGCGGCATTGGTATCAGCCTGCGCAATACTTCATCTATTTCGCCGATAGTTATCACAAGGTCATCAACTTTTGCGGATTCAAATTTATCCAGTCCCAGAACAATTGCGCCAAGAGTAGTAATTGTGCCTGCAACACCGATAAGCGAGCTTCCGGAAAGATCAAAATTTATCTGATCCAAATGTTCATTGATAAATAATTCAGCTCCGGCAATGCTTTCAAAAGCAGGTGGGTGGTGCGAGAGGAATTTTTCATTTATCCTTACAGAGCCTATGTTAAGGCTTCTTCCGTTAAGCACTGCTGTGGGGAGCTCATCAAAGCTTTTAAGCGGATTTATTGTGGTTGTAATTTCAGTGCTGCCTCCGCCGATATCAATTGTTGTTAACCTTGCAGGCTTATCCGGAATTTTATCATAAACTCCTCCGGTGAAAGTCCATTTAGCTTCATCAGCTCCTGAAAGTATTTCAATATTTATCCCGGTATTTTCCCTTATTTCCTGCAGGAATTCTTCCCTGTTGTGCGAGTCTCTTATAAAGCTTGTAGCAGTTGCTGTAATTTTTTCTGAACCATGCTTTAAGCTGATAAAACCGTATTCGTTCAGAATTTCAATTGCTTTCCCGGTTGATTCAGGCAGAATATTCCTGTTCTTATCAACGCCTTTGCCAAGGCGCGGCACCCGCTGTATATCAAGGATTGTTTTAATGTTTTTGGATTGCTTATCATACTCAGCAATAAGCATTAGGATTGTATTGGTACCGATATCTATAACTGTTCTTTTCATTTTCTGACTGCAAAAAAAGCTGACCATTCAGCCCGTTGAATTAATTCCTGCATTAAAAAATTATTTTCGGTAAGCTTGTTTATCAGCTCTTCAGTTTCTTCCTTTAAAATACCTGTGATAAATATCTTGCCGCCGGGTTTAAGCTTATTATGCATATTACCAAGATTGGGAATAATTACATTACTTGTAATATTTGCTGCAATAACATCAAAACCGGTTTCTTCTATCTCTGAAATATCTTTCTGATACATCTGAATATTATTTGAAACATTGTTTATTTCAAAGTATTCATAAGCATTATCGATTGAATCGCTGTCAATTTCAATAGCCACAGCTTTTTGTACCCCCAGTTTAACAGCAGCGATACTTAAAATACCTGTTCCGCTTCCGAAATCAAGCATGTAGTTATCAGCAGCCGGGTCTAAAAATTTGCTCATCAGTTCAAGTATAAGCTGGGTGGTTTCATTATGCCCGGTACCGAACGACATTTTGGGATCAATTTCTATGGGGATATTTCCTTTGGAAAGATCGAGTTCTTCTTTTTTCCATGAAGGATATATAACAAGCTTATCAAGAATGTATACCGGCTCAATGGTTTTTTCCCATTCATTGTTCCAGTCTTTATTTTCAAACAATGCAATACTAATATTTTTTTCGGGAATTTTATCAAGGGTTATAAGTTCATTTTTGATATTTTCAGCGGTTTCAATTTCTGATTCAGGCAAATAAATTTTAAGCATACCATTTTCTTCAAGTATGGCGGTTTGCCCGTTTAAGTACAGCCTGTTATAAATTTTATCGTAAGTGTTTTCGCTGAATGCAGCTTCAAGCTCGATATATCTTTTTTCCATTAACTATTTCAGGGATAAATTCTTTTCATAGCGGAATCAAGCGTGTTTTTCATAAGCATAGCAATTGTCATTGGTCCGACTCCGCCGGGTACCGGTGTGATAAGTGATGCTTTTTTGTAACAGGCTTTATAGTCAACATCACCAACAACCCTGTATCCTTTGGGGTGAGTTTGGTCTTCGACCCTGTTAATCCCTACATCAATAATTACAGCGCCTTCTTTAATCATGTTTGCTTTAAGGAATTCCGCCTGCCCGATTGCCGCAATTATTATATCTGCTTTTTTGGTAAAATCAGAGATCCTGCCGGTTGCGCTGTGTGTTACGGTAACAGTACAGTTTGCTCCTTTTAGTTTCTGCAGCAGAATATTTGCAATTGGCTTTCCGACGATATTGCTTCTGCCTATTACAACAGCATTTTTGCCGGATGTTTCAACATTATAACGCTTAAGCAGTTCATGTATCCCGGCGGGTGTGCAGGGTGTAAAACATTTTTCGCCAATCATAAGCCTGCCTGCATTCACCGGATGGAAACCATCAACATCTTTGCGGTAATCAACAGCCTCCAGTACATTCATTTCATTAATTTGCTTAGGAAGCGGCAGCTGTATAAGTATTCCGTGTATCTTATTATTGTTATTATAAGCGCGGATATGAGCAAGCAGCTCTGCTTCGGTAATCTTTTCTGATAAACGGTTAACAATTGAATAATATCCAAGCTCAGCGCATTTTTTCTCCTTCATTTTTACATAAATTTCGCTTGCCGGATTATTACCCACAAGTATCAGCGCCAGGCCCGGCTTTATATTGTTATGAAGCTTAAGCTCTTTTTTAATTTCAGATATAATTTTTTCTGCAACCTGCCTGCCGTCAATTATTTTATTTTCGGTGTTCGTTTTAATGTTATTATTCAATTTGTTTAATTACTTTTCAGATACTTATCAAGAAAATTGCAAATATAGCCCCAGACCATTATCTGGTTAGATACTTTGCTGAAGCCGTGGCCTTCATCTGCCAGAACGTGATATTCAACTTCTTTACCCTGAGATTTCAGCTTTTCAGCGATCTGGTCGCTTTCAGTATGAACAACACGCGGGTCATTTTTACCCTGTATAATTAACAGGGGAGCAGTAATGTTATCAATAAAATTAATCGGTGAGCGTTCTTTAAGCATATCAATATCTTTTTCAACATCGCCAACAAGCTCGCTTACACCCGGTTTCCAGTGCTCCGGCACTGAATTACAGAAAGTAATTAAGTTTGAGGGTCCGAAAATATCGACAGCACATTTCCATCTATCAGGCGCTTTAGTGATGCAGGTAAGCGTCATAAATCCGCCAAAGCTGCCTCCAACAACAGCAATCCTGTTTTTATCAACGTAGCCGGTTTCAAGCAAATAATCATAAGCGCCAAGTACATCTTTAAACTCATCACCTCCCCAGTCTTTATAAATTTTCCGCTGGAAAGTTTTTCCGTAACCGATGCTTCCCCTGAAATTAGGGGCAATTACAATATAACCCCTGTTGGTTAAAATCTGGAAATATTTGTTGAAAAGGTTCTTTTCCTGCCATTCAGGCCCGCCATGTGGCCATACTATTGCCGGATTAGTGCCGTCTTTTTTTATACCTTTAGGTACATACAAAAAGCCGTTGATTTCAAGTCCGTCAAAGCTCTTGTATTTAATATTCTGCGGTACTGTAAAATCTGATTTTGGAATTCCGCCAATCATTGAAAAAGTAATTTGTTTAAGCTTATCTTTTTTAAGGTCATAAACAAATATATCATTCGGATTTTGCGGGGAGTCCAGTACAAGCACAATTTTTTTATCATCCTTTGTGAACTGAAAAGATAAACAATTGCCTTTAGGAATCTTTATAGTTTTAACCTTACCGGTTTTAAAATTCTTTAATTTAAGCCTGGTTGAACCGCTTTCGTTTACGGAGTATAATATGCTTTTTTCATTATTTGAAATAGTAAAATGATTTATATCCCATTTTTCAAGCTGTTCCCACGAATTTTTCCCTGATCTGATATCATACTTTGCCAGCCCTGTAAACTCTCTTTCATAATCCGATAAAAAATAAATTTTATCTGCTTTTTTATTGAACATACCGTCACTGTTTTTCATAATGCCGTTATGTTCAGTTATATTAAGCATTTTCTTTTCATTTATATCATATAAGAACAGGTCATGATTGGCATTGGTATAATGTTTCTGGTACAGAATAAATCTGCCGTTTGCGCTCCAGTCAACAGCAATAAAAGGGTTTGGTTCATTATATTCAGCTACCAGTTCCTCTGAACCGGTTGCCAGGTTAAGCCTGTAAGTATCAAAAAATCTTGGGTCCCTGATATTTGATGAAAACAATATATTTTCACCTTTTTTATCAAAACCGCAGAATGTTATCTGAGCCCCTTTATGCCTTTCGGTCAAAAGCTTTGACTCACCGCCTGTATCAGGTATAAGATACAACTGGTGATTTTCATCACCCTGGTTATCTGATGTGTATATCAACTCCTTTTTTTTCGGTGAATAATTAAGGCTTGTGATAGCATTATCTGCCAGAGTTATTTGTGAAGCCCAGCCGCCTTCAATAGGTATTGTCCATATATTGGGCATTCCGTTTGTATTGGTTATATAAGCTATAGTTTTGCTCTCCGGAGAAACAGAAACCCCGAAGATCGACCTGATAGCAAAATACTGTGAAATACTGTACTGTTTGGATTTCAGTGGTGATACCGTTTGTTTAAAATCGATATTTGGATTAGTCATTAACGTAGTAAAATAGCAGTATTAATTAATCAACAAAGATAACATTTATAGTGTAATTATATAATCCATAAAATTCTGAATTTACTGATTGAATTCCGTTTTTATTAATTAAATATATAGTTAAATTTACCTGAACAATATGAACAATTCAGTTTTTAACAGCCTTGAAACATTTAATATAAATGTTGATGAAATTGGAGTGAAGGAGCGTGCATCCTCGCTTGCATCCCGAAGTATCAAGAAAAACAGCAAGCTGGAAGCAATTAAACTGGCTGTTTCTATGATTGACCTGACAACCCTTGAAGGAAAAGATTCAGAAGGTAAAGTTACGGCTTTATGCAGAAAAGCTATCAGACCGATAGAAGATAATGATATTCCCGGAGTTGCAGCTGTATGTGTTTACCCGAATATGGTTAAAACTGCAAAATCAGCTTTACAGGGAAGCAATGTTAAAGTAGCTTCTGTGGCTACTTCTTTCCCTTCCGGGCAGTCGCCGTTAAAACTGAAAACAGAAGAAGTAAAAAAAACAGTTTCATACGGTGCTGATGAAATTGATATGGTTATAAGCAGGGGAGAGTTCCTGGAAGGTAACTACCAATTTGTATTTGATGAAATAAGGGCTGTAAAAGAAGCTTGCGGTGACGCTCATTTAAAAGTAATACTTGAAACAGGAGAGCTGGAAACTTTTGACAATGTAAGAAAAGCAAGCATTATAGCAATGTTTGCCGGGGCAGATTTTATTAAAACATCAACCGGGAAAGTTCAGCCAGCTGCTACGCTGCCTGTAACTCTTGTAATGCTGGAAGCCATCAGGGATTATTATAATGAAACCGGGATAAAAATAGGGATGAAACCTGCCGGGGGCATCAGAACAACAAAAGATGCAATATCATATCTTTGCCTTGTTAAAGAAACACTCGGCGATAAATGGCTGACACCGGATCTTTTCAGGCTGGGTGCATCCACACTGCTTAACGACCTGCTGATGCAGTATAAAAAACAAAAAACCGGGTTTTATCAATCTGCTGATTATTTTACTAATGACTAAATTACAGGTAAAATTATTTTTAAATATCGTTTTCCTGATTTTTTATTTATCAGGCACTAATGCCGATACAATAGTAGAGTTCAGGTATTCTGGTTTTGATTTCAGAATAGATACACGAAGTGAAGGCTTTTTTACAGGTAATATAACCGTAAAGGAAAAGGGGAATACTGTATTCAGCATGGATAGTACTTTTACATCATATGTTGACCATAAATTTATTGACCTTGATAAAAACGGTAAAAAAGAGCTTGCATTATACCTGACAGACGGCGCTTCACCATACGTTTTCCATTATCTTTATATATTCGACGGGGAAAAAGGACCGAAACCTTTATTTATGCTGTTAAACGGGGAAATTGATTCCACTGACAAAGAATTACCGCTTCTTACAGTAAATTCCAGGATGTCTCCGGCAGTACTGGGTTTGTGGTATAACTGGTATTTACAGTATAAAAACGGAAGGCTGAGTTACTTTAATCCTGATAAAAAGAGAAAACAATCCGTTAGACCAGATTATGAATTTGTCAATGAAGCTTTAAAGGATTTGAAAGAAAACAACCAGACCTGTGATGATTTTGCTTATGATGTTTTTTTTGAATATATTTTCTTATGTTCAAAAATTGCAGGTGAAGAAAATGAAGCAGAAGAATATTTCAACAAAAATTATTTATGTCCTGAAAAAACAGCTGCATTAAAAAGATTTAAAAATTACGCTGCTGATAATCTAAAATGGATAAAGGACGAAGAAAATTATATTTATTCAGAATATTAAAAATTAAACAAATTAACTATGCCAGAAATATCAGAATACAAAGGCAATAAGCTTATTTGCCTTAACCCGGGTTCAAAATTTACATTTTCATTCGGATTAAGCAAAGCCAAAATGATCCTTGAGAACATTGATGCAATAAAAAAATTCGTTGAAACAAACGGAGAAAGCTGCGGAGACGGCTCCGGAAATACAGGCGAAGGAAGCTCATCAGAACCGTTTTAAATTTTTAAATCTGCCAAATGACATTCAGGGAAAAAAACGGTTACAGTACTAAATTAAACGGAAATTCCGCTGCATCTCACCAGCGGTCATTAAAGCCTAAAAAGCCAGGGTGGGAATATGCAGAATCTCCGGAATCAAAGGATCATATTATTATTAATTCAAAATATGACCTGTTTATTAACGGTAAAGCAGTAAAGACCGGAAAATATTTTAGTACAGTAAATCCTGCAAATGAAGAAAAGTTATCAGAAATTGCCTATGCATCGGCCGGTGATGTTGACAAAGCTGTAAATGCTGCTGAAAAAGCATACAGGAATACATGGAGCAGGTTATCACCTAAAGAACGGGCAAAGTATATTTTCCGCATTGCAAGAATAATGCAGGAAAAAGCAAGGGAGCTTGCTGTAATTGAATCAATGGATGGAGGAAAACCGATAAAGGAATCAAAGTCCGTTGATATTCCGCTTGCCATTGCGCATTTTTTCTATTATGCAGGATGGGCTGATAAGTTAAAGTTTGCTTTTCCCGGCAGGCAATTCAGTTCAATTGGTGTAGTTGGCCAGATAATACCATGGAATTTTCCGTTATTGATGGCTGCATGGAAGATAGCGCCAGCGCTGGCATGCGGAAATACAGTTGTGATCAAATCTGCTGAAACTACTCCGCTTACACTTTATAAGCTGGCTGAAATAATTCAGGAAGCCGGCGTTCCCGATGGTGTTGTAAATATTATCAGCGGAGCCGGAGATACCGGCGCGGCAATTGTCAATAATCCAAAAGTTAAAAAAATCGCATTTACAGGTTCAACCGAAGTTGGTAAACTTATAATGAGATCAATTGCCGGAACGGATAAAAAAGTTACCCTGGAGCTTGGCGGCAAGGCAGCGAATATAATTTTTGAAGATGCACCAATAGACCAGGCTGTAGAAGGTATTGTGAACGGTATATATTTTAACCAGGGGCATGTTTGCTGCGCAGGCTCCAGGCTGTTAGTTCAGGAAAGCATTAAAAATACTGTAATTAAGAAACTAAAATACAGGCTTAATAGTTTAAGATTGGGAGATCCGCTGGATAAGAATACGGATATTGGCGCAATAAATTCCCGGCAGCAGCTGGATAAAATCACGGAACTGGTAGAATCAGGAATTGAAGAAGGCTGCACCATTTATCAGCCAGAGTGCAAGCTGCCTTCGAAGGGTTACTGGTTCAAACCTACATTCTTCACAAATGTAGCTCAGTCAAACCGAATTGCAGGTGAAGAAATATTCGGACCGGTACTTTCCGTATTGACATTCAGAACGCCGAAGGAAGCGATTGAAAAAGCAAATAATACCCAATACGGGCTTTCTGCCGGAATTTGGAGTGATAAAGGTTCCAAAATCTTTAAAATGGTAAACCAGGTTAAGGCAGGGGTTATCTGGGCAAATACCTATAATAAATTCAACCCGGCTTCTCCGTTCGGCGGTTACAAAGAAAGCGGCTTTGGCAGAGAAGGCGGCATTCAGGGATTAAAAGAATATTTAAATTTTTAAATTATATATTTATTTAAATTATATTTTTAAATGAAATTAAAAATTATCTTATTATTATTTCTGGTTTTTGCGTCATACCAATCATATGCAAATGCTTATGATTCTACCCGTGTTTCTTTTGAAGAAGCGATGGATGCGCTTGATGCTGAAAAATATGAAGAGGCTGTAAATCTTTTTACAAGGTACCTGTATATTGCAACCGGCCATGATGAAGGATACTTCCAGAGAGGAAATGCTTATTACATGCTTAAGCAGTATGATAAAGCGCTAACAGATTATTCTTTTGCCTATAATATGGGTTTCAAAAAAGATGAGATAATGTTTTACAGGATGGGTACTATTTATAAAAACAATAAAGATTATCTTACCGCAGAAGAATTCTTTAACCAGGCAGTAAAGCTTGACAGTAAATATACCGAGGCTTACCTAGAGCTTGGCAATCTTGCGCTTTTAGCAGAAGATTATAAAAAAGCAGCAGATAATTATAACAAAGCGCTTTCACTTGACCCGAATTTTCCTGAAGTATATTTTGCTTTGGGAGAAATTTATACAAAATCAGGCAGCTATAGTGAAGCTGTCGGGAATTACGAAAAAGCAATCAAGCTCGATTCAACCAACAAAAAA
>LLZO01000316.1 GCA_001567545.1 Candidatus Tepidiaquacellales bacterium OLB5 | reverse complement strand
CATGCTAAGCCCCGGGAAAGAAACCATCTTCCGGCTGTATTTATGCCGAGCTTCCACGCTTACACGCGCTACTTCAAAATCACCTTCCGTCACAACATGTTCAACAGCTATATGAATTTTATCGAACTGATCGGTAAAATCAGCATAAAATATTTTTATCCCTTCGCCGCCGGGCGGCAGGTGACTGGGAGTTATCCCGTGAGCAACTGCATCTGCATGCATAAGCTCATCAATTATTTTTGTGTTGCCTTCATTCCACAGCCCGTTGAACCACCTGAACAACACAGTTTTTTTTATTGGTTTCATGATATTTGATATTCCTGTTATATATATTTTACCCCAAACAAAAAGAGCTCACCCCGTTTT
Source organism: Candidatus Tepidiaquacellales bacterium OLB5 (assembly GCA_001567545.1). GTDB lineage: Bacteria > Bacteroidota > Ignavibacteria > Tepidaquicellales > OLB5 > OLB5. The sequence continues at coordinate 16,491 of LLZO01000316.1, read as the reverse complement.
TATGACGGGATCAGCCCTCTATCTAACATTTTCCGAAATGTAATTTAAAACTTTTTGCCTGCACAATGACTGCCCTAAAGTCATTTTACCGGCAACCGGAAGGTTTCTGCATAAACCAACCGTACTCAAATATATATAATAATTTAAGTTAAAGCAAGGAATCCGGCAGTAAACATATGCACACCCTAGCCCCATATTTTAAACACACTCTGTCAACCTCCGGGTTTCCACCCCTCTCTATAGGGGAATTAAAATTTTTTAAATTATTGCCTGCTGAAGCATATTAATTCCAATCAGGGCTTGCCGAAGGCACTCTACCCCGAAATCCTTCAGACATATGGAGAAAGCCCGTTTTTTTATAATCTTAAACCACGACCTAAAGGTCGTGGCAACAAAAAAAATTTTATCAGTTTCGCTCTATAGAGGCTGTCTAAAACCTTTTGATATATTCGCTTATATGGGAATTATAAGTTTCAAAATTCAGAAAAACTTTTTAATTTTAAGATTGCTTCGTCGCTTCGCTCCTCGCAAATTGAGTGTTGAGCAAACTATTATGTTTTGTGGCGACAAAAATACTTGAGACGACCCAGCCCCAAAGGGGCTCTCCAACGGAGTCCTTCGGACCTATGGAGCGGTCCGTCTCAGCAGAGGCAATATCGGTTTGATTGTAAAGAAGTTATCAAACGGTACAGGCATGAACGAAAAATTACTCCATTCAAATAACTAACAAATTAACTAATTAACCATTTAACCATTTAACCTGTCAGTCAAATACAAAATGCATTGAAACTCAGCATATTAATAAGTAAAATTGAGATTAAAATCCGCAAAAAATCAATAAAAAAATACATATTTACAGAACAAAAATGAATAAATTCAAAATGTACGGTTTCCTTTTAGCAATTACTTTATTGGCTTTTACAGTCACCAACTGCAACAAAGCAGGCAAAACCCTGGTAGAGCTTGGCGATGACAAGATCACACTGGGAGAGTTCGAAAAACAATATCTTAAAACTGTCGGAAATCTTGACAGCGCAAAGAACAAATCGATCGATGATAAAAAGCAGTTCCTTAACCTTTATATCAATTTCCGATTAAAAGTTAAGGATGCCCGCGAACGCGGATTGCTGAGCAATGCAGAAATCCAGAAGGATGTTGAAGAATACAAACGGAATTTTGCTCCTACATACCTAGTTGATAAAGAAATTGTAAACCAGAAAGTTGAAGACCTTTATGATAAACGCAAAGATGAAGTAAGGGCATCACATATTTTGATAAATCTTGCTGAAACTTCATCCCCTCAGGATTCAATTTTAGCCTACCAGAAAGCCGATACAATAATCCAGAAGCTTAAAGACGGCGCGGAGTTCAGCGAGCTTGCACTGCAGTATTCAATGGACAGGACTGTAAACTCAAATAAAGGCGACCTGTACTACTTTACCGCCGGTATGACAGTTCCTGAATTTGAAGATGCTGTTTACGAAATGAAGGTCGGCGACTTTTCAAAAAAACCGGTCAGAACAATGTTCGGGCTTCATATAATAAAGCTTACTGACAGAAAACCGCGAACAGAATCTGTAAGAATATCACATATACTAATTCAGGATAAACGGGACAGCCTTGGAATGATAATTGATTCTGTTGGGACATACCAGAAAGCATTGGAAGTATATAACAAAGCCAAAGGCGGCGAATCATTTGAAGGGCTGGTTCAGCAGTTCAGTGAAGATGTCGGCTCTAAAGCTACAAACGGAGACCTTGGCAATGTTGAAAGAAGAAGACTTGCCCAGCCGCTTGACAGTGCGGCATTTACAATGAGCGTTGGCGATATTACCGGACCGATAAGAACACCATACGGCTGGCATATAGTTAAGAAATTCGGAGAAAAGAAAATAGGCACGCTTGAAAAGGAATTTGAGACTATTAAAAATGAATACAAGAAGACCAAAGCTTATAAAGATGATTATGCAAAATATGTTGAAACATTAAAGCAGAAATTCGGTTATAAGATTTTAGATGAAGGAGTTTCATTCCTGAGGTCGAAATTCGATACAACCAAAGGAATAGCAGACTACAATCTAGACAGCATGTTCAGCGCACAGGATAAGGAAATGGTTCTTGCTGAATTTGACGGCGAAAAAGTAAAAATTTCAGATATGATGAACCATCTTAATATAAACAGGGATTTTTCACGAATGGGGCTTACAGAGCAGACAATACGCTCTATAATTAATTCATCCGCCGAAGGGCTAGTTTTAAATAAAAAAGCACGCGAAAGCAACCTGGAAAAAGATGAAGAATTTATAGCTAATATAACCGATTATGAAAACGGGCTTCTTGTGTTCAGGATAGACCAGGATGAACTTTGGAGCAAAGTTAAAGTAAGTGAAACAGATATAGCTTCATATTACCAGTCAAACAAGACAAAGTATACCAAGGCAGATTCAACCGGCAAACAGGTTGAAAAATCACTGGATGAAGCCAAAGCAGAAATATCAAATGAGCTTCAGCAGGTTAAATATAAGGACAGCGAAAAAGCTTACCTTGATGCCTTAAGGCAGAAATACCCTGTTAAAATTTATGAAGAAGTACTGAGCGAAGCTTATCAGGACTGATTTAGCAATAATATATAACTTTAAGCGGAATTTGAAATAATAGTTAAAGGAAATTTTTAAAATTAATAATTGAATAAAATTAAAATATTAGCAGCCTTCTATATTTTATTGATCACAGCGGGGATATATTCCCAGGGTGAAGGCGATAAAATAATTGCCATAGTCGGCAATGATGTTGTTCTTCAGTCTGATCTTAATTTTTCTTTATACAGCTTTATGCAGCAAAACGGTATCCAGGAAGTATCGAATGACCTGGTTCAGCAGGTATTTCAAAACCTGGTATCCGAAAAACTGATGCTAGCCAAAGCAGACCAGGACAGTATATTTATTTCATCAGATGAAGTTAATAAACAGGTCGAAGGCAGGATCCGCGATATGGTTTCGCAGTTTGGCAGCGAAAAAAACGTAGAAGAAGCATACGGACTGACTATTCCAAAGATAAAAGCACTTTTAAAAGAGCAGACTGAACGTAATATGAAGCTTACCCGCGTTAAGCAGGCTAAGTTTGGCTACGGAATAATGGTAACAAAACCGGAGGTACTTAAATTCTTTAATGATTATAAAGATTCACTGCCAAAGGTACCTGAAACTTACGAGCTTGCGCAGATAGTAAGGATTCCTAAAGTTACCGAAGATGCAAAGTTCATAGCAAGAGAAAAAGCGCAAAAGATACTAGACAGTGTTAAGATGGGAATGGATTTCAGCGAGCTGGCTAAACGCAATTCGGATGATTCGCTAAGCGCAATACAGGGCGGCGCACTTGGCAAAGCAAAGAAAGGATCATTTGTAAAGGAATTTGAGGATGCTGCTTTCCTTTTAAAACCCGGTGATGTATCAGGTATAGTAGAAACAGAGTTCGGTTATCATATAATTAAGCTTAACGATAAATCAGGCGACTTCATAACATCGCAGCATATACTGGTTAAATTTCCCAGGCTTGAAGCAGCCGATTTTACTGAAATAAATTTCCTGAAAGACCTGAAAAATGATATAAAATCAGGCAAAATAAGTTTTCAGGATGCAGCTTTACTTCATTCACAGGAACCGAAATCAGCTGCCGACAGCGGCTATATAGGCAAGCTGAGCGTTATAAACATGGACCAGCTTGAAATTGCAGCTCTTTCAGGGCTTAACGAAGGTGAAATTTCTGACCCGGTAAAAGTTGGTGATGACCGTTACTATGGGTATTATATGTATAAATTACTCAGCAGAATTCCCGAGCACAGCGCAACTATTGAAGGCGATTATGTTTTAATTGAGCAGTATGCGCAGAAGTTTAAGGAACAAAAGCTGCTTGGCGAGTGGCTTGAAGAGCTTAAAAAAACAATTTACCTTGAAATAAAACTCTGAAATAATATTAAGTAAGGCAGTCTTTTAAAGACTGCCTTATAAACCAAATTTTGATAGATGCCCGGTTTAACTACAGGTTATTCTCCCTTTTATTTAGTCCTCATAACAGCAATTGCAGCCGCAGTTTCATGGTATTTTTACCGCAATGCCGCCTTAAGCAGGCAAAAAAAGATATTGCTCATTTCGCTGAAAACAGCCGCTATTACAGTATTGCTTGCTTTATTTCTTGAACCAGTGCTAACGCTGCTGGGCGGACCTGATAAAGGACGCGATATTATTCTGGTTGATATTTCACGAAGCAATAATTTCAGCGGCAAATCAGATAACATAAAATCCCTGCTTAACACATCCGGATATTTAAATGATGAAGGCAGCATTTACGGGCTTGCAGGCGGTCTGAATGAACTGCCCGGCAGCACGGATTCAGTTCAATTCAACGGATTTAATACAGATATTTCTGCCTCGCTAAGGCAGCTGAAGGAGAGATTCCCTGACGGCTCTTACAGCACAATTACATTAATTACTGACGGAATATATAACAGCGGCTCAAACCCTGTTTATGAGGCTGAAAAATTCCGCGCCCCGTTTATTATTGTTCCCGTTGGCGACTCAGCCGTGCAGAAGGATATTATAGTGAGAAGGGTAATTTCACCGGTAAATGCATTTACCGGTACTGCAGTAAAGATAAAAGTGTACCTGGATATTTATAAATTTCCTGATGGCAAGCTTACCTTAAAACTTATGAAGGAAGGTATTGAGGCTAAATCCCTTCAGTTAAGCTATAATGAACAGGTTAATTACTATGAAGCTGAATTTGATATCACAGAAAATGAGCCCGGCAAATTTAAATATTCAGTATCTGCTGATGGATTACAGGATGAACTTACCTCAAAAAATAATCACAGCACGTTTTATATTAATTACTTTGATAATAAAGTAAACCTGATGGTAGTTTCAGGCGGACCGGGATATGATAATGAATTCACCGGTTCTGTTTTGAAGCGCATAGGGAATTATAACATTACATACCGCACATTAAAATCACCTGATGCCTTTTATGAAGGCGCACTGGAGCGCGGTATGTTTGCAGAGCTTTCAGCATTATTCCTGCTTAACTTCCCTTCTGCACCGGTTTCGGCGCGTTTGCTGGAAGAAGTGTCATCTGCTGCCAAGCAGTATAATATTCCCGTAATATTTTTTGCAGGTAAAAACACAGACTACCTGAAGCTTGCTTCGTTTGAGGACCTTGTTCCGTTCACAGTTACCGGTATTAATTCCGGCGAAAAGCTTATGAGAATAGCGCCTGTCAGCGTTTCAGAAAATCCGTTAAGCAAAATCACCGGACTTGGTTCCAATACAGAGATATTCAGGAATGTATCAGGGATTATCCCTAAGCCGGGAAGCGTAACGCTGGCAACGGATAGATCAACAGGAGAGCCGGTCATAATGCACAGGGTAAGCTCCCAAAGCCGCTCAGCAGCTTTTCTAGGATACGGGTTGTGGAAATGGAAGCTTAACTCATCGGGTAATGCAGAAAAATCTATTGAAGCGATGCTGCTGGAGCTTGTAAATATGACCCTGGAAAAGGAAAAAAAAGCCAAACTAAAAATTTACCCGGCTAAAGATATCTTTGACCATACAGAACATGTTAAGATATTTGCTGAAGTATATGATGAGAACTATATACTCACCGGTAATGCATCAGTAACAGGAAAAGTTTTAAATAAAGAAGGAATCAACGCAGGAGAGTTAAAATTCGTACCAGCAGAAAACAAATTCATTGCAGAGCTTCCGCCGCTAACAGCCGGTGATTACTATATAGAGTGCAGCGCTGATTACAACAGTTCATACTGGGCATCAGCCAAGAACAGGTTCACCAGTGATACAGTAAATACTGAATATCTGGATACCAGGACCAATTATAACATGCTTAACTCATTGGCATCTAAAACGGGAGGAAGGATCATTCATCCGACAGTACTTCAATACTTGGCAGTGTGATAAACGAGCTAAGCAGCAAAGCTGCGGTTAACAATGATGAAAAGAGGTATTTAAGATTTGACCTGTGGGGAAATAAATATTACCTGATTCTGGCAGTGCTGCTGTTTTCATTTGAATGGATATTAAGGAAACGAAATAATTTACCTTAAAAATATTTGAGATTATGATAAATGTTATATTTATTAAGCTAATTTAATGACTAATGTCATAAAATAGTGATGAAATATATCAATATACCGAAATTTTTCTTTTTAAAATCATTTTGTATTTTTTATATTTGAGTAAGAAAGTTACTTACTAATCAAGGAGATAAAACTATGCCATGGGTAATAACCAAATTATGTCTTGACTGCAAAGATACAGAATGTGCAGAAGTCTGCCCTGTTGATTGTATTTATGAAATACAGGTTGAAGACGAAAACTTCCCGAAGAATATGCTGTATATACATCCAGCTGAATGTATAGATTGCGCAGCCTGCGAGCCGGCTTGTCCGTGGCAGGCAATATTCGAAGATTCACAGGTACCGGCAATATTCAATGCTGATATAGAACTGAATGCAAAAGTATTCGAGGTACATCCGCCTGAAGATTTCACAACAGAAGTAACCCCTATCAGTAAAAATCCGACTCCTGAACAAATTGCAGCAAATAAAGCTAAATGGGGTTATGCATAAAAAATTATCCGCATAAAAAAAGCCGCCGTTATTAACGGCGGCTTTTTAGTTTTAATAAACTGCATAATTTAAACAGATAAAATCACTTCATCAAAAACTCTTATAAAAAGTTCAATTTCATTATTCGTAATTATATACGGCGGAAGCAGTCTGATAACATTTTCATTGGTGCAGTTTACAAGCACGCCGCGTTTCATCATTTCTATGGTAATTTTTTCGCCAGGGAAAGTTAATTCGATGCCAATCATTAAACCCATTCCCCTGATATTTTTAATTTTATCAGGATATTTTAATTTCATTGCAGCAAGCTTATCAAAAAGTAATTTTCCTTTTACAGAATTTGCGCTCATTAATCCTGTTTCAAGCTCTTCCATAACCACAATACCGCTTGCTGCGGCTACAGGGTTGCCTCCAAATGTTGAACCGTGCTCGCCGTATGTGAAAACATTTTCAACTCTTTCAAATCCGGCTATTGCTCCAAGGGGCAGTCCGCCGCCGATACCTTTTGCCATTATGATGATATCAGCATCAAGCCCGAATTGAGTATAAGCGCTGAAAGTTCCCGTTCTGCCAACCCCTGACTGTATCTCATCGGCAGAAATAAGGAACCCGAATTTTTGTTTCAATTCATTTAGCTTTAAAATAAACTCTTTTGATGCCGGGTTGATACCGCCTTCACCCTGCAGGCATTCAATAAAAACTGCAGCGGTATTTTCATTAATACCTCTTTCAAGGTCATCAGCTGAATTGAATTCAAGGTGTTTAATACCCGGCAGCAGAGGCCGGAACTGTTCACGGTATTTTTTGCGGGCAGTAAGTGATAAAGCCCCCATAGTTCTGCCATGAAAAGAGCCGGTGAATGAAACAAGTTCTGTTTTATTGCTGCCGGAAAAATATTTACGTACAAGCTTAATAGCTGCTTCGGCAGCTTCGGTGCCTGAATTGCAGAAAAATACTTTATTGGCACCTGAAAGTGTTTTTATTTTTTCAGCAAGCCCGATTTGTTTTTCCTGGTAAAAAAAATTTGAAATATGGATATATTTATCAACCTGCTCCTTAATGGCATCGTTCATTTTTTTGTGACCGTAACCAAGTACATTAACCGCCAGACCGCCGAACATATCTAGTATTTTACTGCCGCCGGCAGTATATAAATAACAACCCTCCCCTTTTTCAACGGCTATTTCAAGCCGTTTATAAGTATGGAAAAAATCGTTCTGTTCACGGTCTTTCAGGTTATTTATATCCAATGTTCCTATAGTTCCTCTAATATTTTACTGAATGCAGTAATTTTTCTTTTTAATGCCGCAGGGGTTGAATTATTTTTGATAACAAAATCTGCCCGTTTTAATTTTTCAGTTTCAGGCAGCTGCATTTTCATTATTTTAAGTATATCTGCCCGGCTGAGGTTATCTCTTTTAACCAGCCTTTTAATGCGCAGTTCTTTATTTGTGAATATCAGCAGTACGTAATTCATTCTTTTATAACTGCCTGATTCAAACATAATGGCAGCCTCAAAAAACACAATCCTGCTTTTAAGCTTACTGTATATCTTATCCATTTGCCGGAATACAAAAGGGTGAACTACAGAGTTCACCCTTTTAATATTTTTTTTGCTGCTGAAGATAATTTTTCTGGCATTTTCACGGGATAAGTTCCCGTGTTCATCAATAATGCTTTTGCCGAATTCTTTAACAAGCTTTGAAAGCAGCAGTTTATTTGAAGTGTAGAGCTGTTTTGCTACTTTATCGGCGTATATTACCGGGTACCCCAGCTCTTCAAAATAAGATGCAGCCAGGCTTTTTCCTGAACCTACACCTCCTGTTATGCCTATCTTAAGCTTTTCAGTCACTTAACAGAATTTATTTAGCGTAAGCTACTGAACGTCTTTCTCTGATCACAGTAACTTTAATCTGTCCCGGGTATTCCATTTCTTCCTGGATCTTTGTAGCAATATCAACAGAAAGCTGATCTGCCAGCGCATCGCTTACTTTATCGTGCTCAACAATAACTCTCACTTCCCTGCCCGCCTGTATAGCATATGTTCTGCCAACACCTTCAAATGATTTAGCAACTTCTTCAAGCTTTTGCAGGCGTTTTACATAACCTTCGACTGATTCACGCCTTGCGCCGGGGCGCGCCCCGCTGATTGCATCGCAGGCCTGCACAATGACTGCAATCGGTGTTTCCATTTCCATATCTTCATGGTGAGCGCCAATAGCATTACATACAACAGGATGTTCTTTATATTTTTTGGCTAATTCATATCCTAATATTGCATGCGGTCCTTCAACTTCCCTGTCAATAACCTTGCCTACATCATGAAGCAATCCGGCGCGTTTTGCCATAACCGGATCGAGACCAAGCTCAACTGCCATAATACCACAGAGGTGAGCAACTTCAATGCTGTGCTGAAGCAGGTTCTGCCCGTAACTTGTACGGTATTTCATCCTGCCAACAAGCCTTATCATTTCAGAATGCAGGCCGTGCAGTCCGCATTCAATTATGGAATTCTCGCCGATCCTGATAATTTCCTCCTCCAGCTCTTTCCTTACCTTATCCACAACTTCTTCGATCCTGGTAGGATGAATTCTGCCGTCGGCAATTAATCTTTCCATTGAAATTTTTGCAACTTCACGCCTGAAGGGGTCAAATCCCGATATTGTAATAGCCTCGGGGGTATCATCAACAATAATATCAACACCGGTTGCAGCTTCAAAAGCGCGGACATTTCTTCCTTCTTTGCCGATAATTCTTCCTTTTAACTCATCACTCTGAATATTAAGAACACTTACCGTAGTTTCAACGGAATGGTCAGCAGCGCTTCTCTGAATAGCCTGAACAATGAGGTTACGTGCCAGCTTTTTGGCTTCAAGCTTCATTTCATCCCTTATTTCCTTAAGCCTTGAAGCAGTCTGCATCTTGGTTTCTTCAATAAGGTTATTCATCAGGATAGTTTTAGCTTCTTCGGCAGTTAATCCTGAAATATTTTCAAGCTTGTTGTTCTGTTCCTGGATCAGGTTATCAAGCTTTACTTCTTTTTCGCTGATAATATTTATTTTACCGGTGTAATCGTTTTCAAGCTTATTGATCTGCTTTTCTTTTTTAGCATATTCATCTATCCTTTTGCTGATATTCTCCTCTTTTTCCTGGAGCTGTTTTTCAAAGGATTTAAGCTTATTTTTTTTGGACTGGTAATCGGCATCAAATTCCTGTTTCTTTTTATACCATTCGTCCCTTACTTCAAGCAGCTTTTCTTTTTTTGTATTAAGGGCTGCTTTTTCACCGTCGGCAATAATTCTTTTTGCCTGTTCCTCTGCGCTGTTAATTTTCCCTTTTGTTACCTTGTTCTGGAGAAACCATCCAAGATAAAATGTCGCCGCACAGAGTATGACGATCAGAGGTATTAATACATAAATTTCCTGAAGCATAATTTAATTCTCCGTAATTCTAACATATATTTTTAGGTGAAGCATTTTAATATACAAATTCAATATTTTTAAAAATAAAAAACCGCACACGAAAACCATAGCGAAAGAGTTATAGATCCCTCTTTCAACACAGTGGGTGAGTGCCGAAATGTCTTTTAACTTCCACTGATCACGTTATTGGAACCCGAAAGCTCCTGGGACTTAAAAAGTCCCGGCGATTTCACAACACTTGGCTGTGAACGAGGCCTGTAATTGACATTGTTAATCGAGCGTTCTCCCCAATTAAATAGTGTTGGATCTATTTAATTTTTGGCTACGGCCGGTCGGTGCGGTTAATTAAAACCAGTATTTAAAAAGAACAAATTTAAACTTCAAAAAACAAAGAAAAATTCAGAAATTTTAAGTATTGCTGTCTATATAATCATTAATTTCTTTAACCTGGGCATTTAAGCCGTTAATTAATGACCTGTAATTCTGATCCAGAATAAACCCGGAATTTTTTTCCCTGTAATAATTTTCTGCAATATTAAGAGCTGAAACTATAGCTACAGTAAAATCGGACTGGTTCGGAATATCGTTCTGAACTTTGTGCATTAAAGTATCCACATACTGTGCACTTTTTTCAAGAAGCTCAACATCATCACCTTTTAAAGTATAATGATTATTGAATATTTTAATCCTGATATCCTTAGAGTCCATAAAACTATTGAAGTTTAAATTTAAATTTTATTTCCCGACCGCTGTGAAACATGAAAACAATAATTTTTAGCCTTTAAAAATTTATCGCTGCTCCGGATTTACACTTTGAAGCTAAAAATTATTATTACTCTTTTGCTCGAGATGCGAATCAAGCCTGACCATAAGCTCGCGTATCCTTGATTTTAACTGAGCTTTATCTTCGCCTGAAACTTTATTTTTTCTTTCTTCGAGAATCTTATTTTTTAAATCTGTAATTTCCTTATCTTTAACTAAAAGCTCACTGTTCCTGTTAGAAACTTTAATTTCAGCTTCGCTTAAAGAATGTTCTAAATCTTTAACCTTTTCTTTGAGTAATTTGTTCTCATCCCTGGATATGTTGAATTTTTCCACCAGTACTTTTACTTTTGAGAACATCTTCTCAATTTCATTTTTTAAGCCGGAATCGTTAACTTTAAGTATAGAATTATCCATATAAAATGACTGTTATAAAAACAACAGTTTTACTTCCTTAATTCAGCTTTATGTTTTTTGTGAAGCTCAGAAACAATTTTTTCCATAATTTTATTTACTTCATCGCCCGTTAAAGTACGGTCATCTGCCCTGAACTCGAGGCTGTAAGTATAACTTATCTTTCCGGGTTCATTTTTTGGCTCAAAAATATCATATAACAATACTTTCTGCAGCAGGCTGCCTGAATTGGAATTAAGTATTGTATTGTAAATTTCTCCCTGTTTTACAGAACTTTCAGCAGCTACAGAGAGATCCCTTAAAACCGGCGGAAAATTTGAGTATTGTTTAAAAATAGATCTTCCGTTTAAAGTATTGCTTAAAGTTAATATGGTATCTGACATATTATCACCGGTCTTTGGATTCCAATTGAATTTAAAAATTTACCGGAAAAGCTAACGATATTACAAATAAGATTGTTCCGGCTTTTATATTCAATCTTATATTCTGTCATAGAATCTAACGAATTATAATCATATTTTTTTGATATTTTCAACGCTGAATTTAGCTATTATTGCTTCAGCTTCTGATGCCATATCAAGAATTGTGAAATTCCGCTGTTTTTGTGAAAAAACCTTATAATCGTATTCACCCGCCATAACAAGTAAAATTGATTTATTTTCAGCAATATTTCCTTTTTCATCGTACTTAAATGAATTTCCGGTTTCAAACAATTTTAATGAATTATTTGAATTTTCGAAATTCATCCGGATAACTTCGAACATACCGGTATAAAGCTCACTTCTCAGGACATTCATTTTATCGCTTGAAGGATTGAGAAGCGAAATATAATTATCATTAAATTTCTGCTGAAAACTTTCTTCAACAAGTGTATTGGAAATTACTTCTTTAAATCCCCTGCCAACAATATATTTCCTTATCTCCCTCAGCTTATCATAATCAGCCCCGGAAAAATCCCTGAGATCAAAATACAGGGTATCATAATCAGGTATTCCGATTTTATCATACCCATCCAGCCTGATAACCTCTTCAACAAGGTCTATTTCCCTCTGCAGGTCCTCTTTTCTGGCGTACGGTATCCGGAATTTCATACTGCCGTTTTCACTGTTAACACAATTAATATCTATCCTCTCAAGCAGTGCAGATACTTCATCTTTGTTATATTGTATTCCGGAGATCCTGTTGAGATGGGAAATACGCATTTCAACTTCCGGAGCTTTCAAACGGTTTGGGTAAACATCAACTATACCCTGCACAATATTACCTTCACCAAGCTCTGCTATCAATTCAGCCGCTCTTTTTGATGCCCATAAAGTTCTTTCAATATCTACCCCTCTTTCAAACCTGTAGGATGAATCACTTTGCAGTCCCAGGAACTTTGACGATAGACGGGTCAATACCGGGTCAAAATAAGCGCTTTCGATAAATACATTAACGGTCTCATTATTTATTTCGGAATTAAGGCCTCCCATTATACCGGCAAGTGCAACGGGTTTTTTACCGTCACAAATCAGCAGAATATCTTCACGAAGCTTCCGGGTTTTGTTATCGAGTGTAATAAAATCAGTATCGCCTGCGGCTGACCTGATAATGATCTTTTTATCTTCTATTGCATCATAATCGAATGCATGCAGCGGCTGGCCGCATTCATACATAACGTAATTAGTAACATCAACAATATTATTAATAGGCCTCAAACCGGCAGCAACAAGGTATTTTTTAAGCCAGTTTGGCGATTCTTTTACCTTTATTCCTTCAATTAAAGTACCGCAATACCGCAAACAGCCTTTTGGGTTCTCTATATTTACTTTAATTTTTTCGTCAAGGCTTACATTACTGAAATCATTTTTAACTGCAGGCTCCTTAACTTTGCTGCCTGTTAAAGCGCCAAGCTCTCTTGCAATGCCGATATGAGAAAGAAGGTCACCACGGTTTGGCGTAATTCCGATTTCAAGGATCACATCATTATATCCCAGGTATTCTGAAAACGGAGTACCGGGAACAAGCTCTGTATCCAAAACCATAATTCCGCTATGGTCATCGCCAAGCTCCAGCTCTTTTGCAGAGCATATCATACCTTCAGAAACTTCTCCGCGCAGCTTTGACTTTTTTATTTCAAAATTACCGTTAGGAATAATAGCGCCGGGAAGTGCAACGCAGACTGTTTGCCCGGAGTCAACATTCGGAGCTCCGCAGACAATATTAAGTAATTCACCCGTACCTGCATCTACTTTACATACGCTGAGTTTATCCGCATTCGGATGTTTTTTCTTTTCTATTACCCTGCCGATAACAAAATTCTTAAGCTTATTAAGCTGATCTTCTACACTTTCTACTTCAATACCAAGGCCTGTAAGCCCTTTAACCAGCTCATCAGCCGGCAATGAAATATCGATGTAGTTCTTTAACCAATTCAGTGAAATTTTCATAAAATGCCCCCAAGGGACTCCTTCGGGGCAAATATACTTAACGCGGTTTTAAGTATAAAGGAATGAATTCAAGACAGTTCAGCATAAAGCAAGCTGTTACTAAAAAAAAAAGTGCTGCCGCATAATAACTGATTTTCATCAATCATAAACGGCAGCTGGGGATGCCCGCCGAAGCATGGCTGTAATATTTGTTTATTGCTGATCCGGCTAAAAGCTATGAATATTTATTTTATAAAAATTTATATTTCAGATTCAATCCAGTAACTTTTCGAATTCGTTCATGTTCAGTATTTTGAGTTTAAAATGAGCTTCAGGATCAATCAGATAAAATTTTTCCAGCTTTACTGTATCAAAATACGAATGAAGAATGAGTTTATAGTTATCAGTACTGAACTTATAAACCATTTTCAAATGTTCAACAATTGGTCCGATAGTATTTACAGCTTCATACCAGTTATCATTTATCTGTTTGGAAATGATCAAAAAGCTTTTTTTGGCAGAAGTAACAACAGGTGTAAAATAAAAATCTGACTCTTGCCCGCCGTTTATTGAAATTTTCATAAAGGATAGATATTTGCCAAATGAACATTTTTTACTGTACAGTACTTCCTTGAGAATTGAATCTTTAATACCCATATAATTGTTTTACCCCAATATTCAAAAATAGCCAATGATAAAAAAACAGCAAAAGAATATTTGTATATTGTAACCACAAAAGATATTAATTATATTTAAAAACAATATATTATCACAATTAATAGTATATTTTTGTAACCATAAATATTGCGGGATTTTATGAAAAAATTAAAAATATTCACACTCCTTTCATCCATCCAAACCATAGAACTGAAGCGTTATATCAGGTACATAAAATCTGATTCTGTATTTGAAAGCAGAGATTACCTGCCTTTGGCAGAGCACCTGCTGAAATTTTATCCTGATTTTAACAGCAAACTGCTTACACTGGGCTCGATGTATAATTCATTGTACCCGGAAAAAATTTTCAATAAAAGGGTTATTATTTCAAGACTTTCTGAACTTAACCGCATAACTGAAAATTTTCTTTTAAGTATCAGAATAAATAAAAACAGCGCACTGAGAGATAAATTACTGGCAGAAGAACTTATGCACAGGAAAATTTACGAATCTTTTGAGCACTTAATTGACAAACTGATCAAAAAGGAAAAATATAACAGTAAAATCAGCGAAAAACAATTATACGATCTGGATTGGATGATGATGATAAAAGGCGAATATCTTACAAACAGGGAAAAATTTCCTGAAATTCACGAATTGCTTGGAGAAAACATAACTGTATTTTTTAATTATTTAGTCATCCGGCTGCTGACTATGTATTGCGCAATGAGGAGTATCGGAAATTTTCAGGTTACAGGGACTTCTGCAAAAATTCTTGATTCTTTTATGAGACAAATAAATTTTGAAAATATTATAAAATCCAATTCAGACAGCAGGCTTGCAGGTTATATGAATGTAATGTTACATATTTACAAACTGTATGGCAAAAAATCCAATGATAAGGAATATTATAAAGCTAAAATGGCTTTTCTTGAGAATATCCATTCATATGAACAGAACACAAAATTTACAATATTCAGCTTACTGTATTCTTATGCAATTCTGCAGAAAAATAAAGGCAGGTACGATTTTGTGAAAGAGATATATGACCTGTTAAAACTAATAATAAAGTATAACGGATATTTAAGAACAGGAAATGAATACATCCCGAACATGCTGTACAGGGAATATATTTTTTCTGCTCTGAAACAAAAAGATGTGAAAGGGGCTGAAAAATTTATAGAAAATTATAGTGAAAACCTTGCACCCGAGTACAGAGAAACTGTTAAACAGTATTCTATCGGGAAAATTAAAATGCATTTAAAAGATTTTGCTGCTGCATTAAAAATATATGATTCCTGCCCTTCAAATTTACCGATATTAAATCTGGATATCAGGATTGATAAATTAGTTGCATTATATGAATTAGGCCATATTGATGAATTTATCAATGAATTAAACAAGAACAAATCGATTTTAAAATCAAATAAAAAAATTACAGCCTACCAGTACAGCTCATTTAAAATTTACAACACTCTCATGGAAAAGCTTGTAAAATTAAAATTAAAACCTGATACTGCAGCAAAAAACAAATTATTGACAGAAACCGGAAAATTAAAAATTATGCACTATAAAGATTGGATTATTAAACAAATCAACTTAATATAAGTTCAGCTTCTAAACTTTTTTATTATTTTTTAAATATTCAATAATGCTTTATACACTTAAATTATAAAGCATTTTTTTAATTCCAATCCAGCGGCATAAATAGTTTTAAGAGAAGAATTCCATTATCATAAAAATACAATAATAATCTTTACTTAATTTATCAAATTCAATAATTTTTTATAACAGTATAATAAAAGCTCTTATTAGATAATCTTTAACTTCCACTATATTAATTTATTTTTCAGTAATTAATTTTACATTATAGTAACCATTAAGAATTGAATATTATAGCAAATTCCCGGGTGTATTATATGGTTCTATACGATATTGTAACCAATTTATTATATAAATCAGAAATTTAGCTGATACTTAAAAATTTTTCCTTCCTTTTTAGCCTTATTTATAACATAGATAAGAGTGAAATACCGTATAATAGTGATAATCTAACGATTTTTACTAGAAATGTTCTCGGGTTGGATTGTAAGCATTTTGTAATGAAAATTTAAATAAAAAGCTTAAAAAAATACTGTAATAATATAATAACCTACCGTGAAGAGGGCAAAAAATCAATCATAACGTG
>LLZO01000315.1 GCA_001567545.1 Candidatus Tepidiaquacellales bacterium OLB5 | reverse complement strand
ATCTCATTATAATCCATTTGCTCATTGTTATTATTTGGGTCTTTCCTGTAATAAAACTGCGCATTCAGGTCTGCAAATTCTTCTATCGAACACGGAGGGTTTCCGTTATTTTTTTTCTCAATTGCAGCTTCTAAGGCATTATTATAATCCTGCTGCAGGGTCATGTAATTTTCGGGTTTAAAAAGCTCGGCATTCCAGCCGTCTTTTACAGGCTGCCATAGATCTTTACTGATCCCTTCTTTTTCCAGAGCAGCCCAGAATTCATCTTCTGTAACTGTATCAGTAGTACAGCAGATAAGCTCTGCGTATCGCTGGATTGTAATACCGTTTATATCTTTCATAATCTTATTTTAGTCTGAATTTAGCCATTTCCCAGAAAGCCATAAAAACAGCTGCCGTTCTTCCCATATCTTCAGGATCTGTGATTCGTTCCTGCCAATATTTATGAGCTTCTTCCCACTCATCAGGTTTTATACCTTCATTACTAGCTATCTTTAAACATTCTTTTCTGTTATTAAGCATACCGTCCATTCTTGCGCATAGATCTGCATATTTTTCTATATCTATACCTTTACCCGTCTTCATAATCATTAAAAAGTTTAATCAAGGAAATTTCGTATCAATTAGCAAATTGTTTCACCAAATTTCTCAGCCGGCTGCCTCCGGCTGAGATATTGGTTTATTGGAAGTAATATAATGAACAAAAATTAAATAATTTCTACTTCACCGCTGCAGATAACGTCGCCGTTTTTCTTTAAGCAGCTTACTTTGTATTTGCCTTTATCTTTGAACTCTACATCATCAAAGTGAATATAGTCCCAGCTTGGCTGAACAGTGAACGGAAATGTGTCAACCGCTTTACCTGTAGCTGCATCTGTAATATTAATATCAACTTCTTTTTCACCTATCGGATTCTGAAGTTTTACCATTACTGTAATTTTTCCGGCTTTAAATTTTGTATCTTCGCCAATTTCCTTGGTTACGTATCTTTCACAAAAGTAAAGCCTGTCTCCGGAAAATTTATCAGTTATCTGCTGAATCTGTTTTATCCTGCCGCAGCCTGAAAAGACCGTAATTACCGCAGCCAGGATTAATAATGTTTTTGTGAATCTCATTAGTTTGAATTCCTCCTGTATTGTTTAAATGTTATACAACCAGTATCTGAGATGTATTAGCCGGGTTGTATTTAATGTTAATTTTATCGCCTACCCTTGGAATAGCAATTTTTGAAACTGCTGTTTCAGCTACCTGCTCAAAAGCCGGTCCGAACTGCGGAGTTACCATAAGCTTTAATCTGACAACCGGGTTATAGTTTATTAATGTACCAGTATCTTCTATGCTTAATACATCTGCTGTTGCAGCCATACCGGTCTGGTTTAAATTTCCGTAATCGGTATATTGTTTTGCAACATCAAGCCCGTGATTGATCTGGTCCATTCCCTCTTTACCAACAAATGCTTTTGTAAAAAAGCCTGTTAATCCTGAGTTAATAGTTTTATCAGCCTGCTCAATTGCTTTTTTGGGGTCTTTTCTCTATTTTTTTTCCGAATCCAAACATTTTTTTGATTCCTTTCTTATTTAATTTTATAAACTTGATACAAAAATAGTTTAGAGTTTTATTCTGAACAAAGAAATGATTTTAATGTTGTTTACATTTATATTTTTTATTGCAACCAGATATTTATGAATTTTTTTAATTAACTATATGAAATATATATATTTAAGAGTGGAATATTTAATTTTAAAGTTTTTGCTTTAAAAAAATTGAAAGAAAAAGATTATTGTTTCAGAAATTTAATTCAAATTTTATAACAGAAATCTGTAAAATCCTAAAAATGAAATGAATTTTGTGTTTTTTATCCCAAAAAAGTAGTTTATATTGTTTTTAATTTTCCGGATATATATAATGATAAGTGCTACGCTTCTTGGGATATTAAGTAAATTTTCTGCTAAAGAATTCAAAGAATTCGGTGAATTTGTCAGATCTCCATTCTTTAACAAGAATATACATGTTAAGCGCTTATACGATTATTTAAGAAAATTTTACCCTGAATTTAAAGATAACAAGCTTAATAAAGATATTGTCTTCAGTACATTGTTTCCAGATAAACCGTATAATGATGGTTTTCTGAGAACAGTTATCTATAACCTTGGAAAACTAGCCGAAGATTTTCTTGCATATGTTAATTTCAGGAAAGATGATCTTAACAGGGGATTAAATTTACTAAAAGAACTTAATGAAAGGAAACTTGAGAAAGTATTTCTGAAATATTATTCAGAGATTGAAGAAGATATAATGAATATACAATATCATGACAGCGATTATTACCTGAAAAAGTATGAGCTTCAGCAGCAGAAAGAGATTTATATGGACTGGAGCAAATACAAACAAAAAGATTTTAAAAATTATACTCCAAATACCGTAACATATATTGATGATGAACTTACAAGTTTTTATTTAACCAAAGCATTGAATCATTACCGCTTTATGCTGGATAAAAATATGTACGAGCAAATTGAGTATAATTTTGATTTCATTGATTATATTTTTGATTTTCTAATGAATAAAGATAAATATTTTAAAAATAAGCTTAAAATTAAACTACATTTAAACGAAGCTTTGTTAATAAAAGAAAAAGAAGAAAAATATTACGATGTACTAAAGCAGATATTAATTAATGAACACAATAAACTTTCCCAAAGTGATCTTTACAGCCTGCATAATATCCTTCAAAGTCATTGTGTTTACATGGGATACCAAAATCATACAGGATATACTAAAGAAAGGTTCGAGCTTTATAAGATCTGTTTAAAGCTGAAATTGTATGCAGCTGCGGAACACATTTATTTTGATGACCTGATGTTCGGCAATATTGTCAGCACAGCAATTACTATAGGTGACCTGGAATTTACAGAAAATTTTATTGAACAATATAAAAATATGCTTGCACCTGATAATACCGATGTTGTTATAAATTATTCTTATTCACGTTTGTATTTCGGAAAAAAAGATTTCGAAAAAGCCCTTTGGCATCTTAACAATATAAAATCAATTAAGCACATTCAGTATAAACTGCCTGTAAGAGATCTTGTACTTAAATGTTATTACGAGCTTGGACTTACTTCACAGGCTGTATATTATATAGATTCATACAGGCATTTTCTGAATAATAACAGGTCATCATTATCTGATGAAAGATTTGAAAGAATTTCAAATTTCCTGAGATTTTATACAAGGCTGGTTAAATGCAGGGAAAAAAAATTCGGGAAAGGATTTTTTAAAGCTTAAAGAAGATGTTGAATCAACCCCAAATACACTTGAAAGAAACTGGCTGCTTGTTAAAACAGGAGAATTTTTAAATTGAAGAGATCTAGCTTAATAGAAGCTTTTAAAACATTCACTCCCAAAGAAATAAAGGAGTTTACTGAGTTTGTTGCTTCGCCGTTTTTTAATAAGAACGTAAATGTTATTAAACTCTTTGATGTAGTCAAGAAGAATTACCCTGATTTTGATGAAACAAAAATTGAAAAGGAAAAAGTATTTTCTAAGTTGTTTCCGGGTAAACCATATAAAGATAGTACATTAAGACTTCTTATGTTCTATCTGTACGAACTGGTTGAACGGTTTCTTGGATATCAAAAATTTCAAAATGATCCGTTCAGGTCAAAAGATATTCTTTTAAAAGAGCTGTTTGAGAGAAAATTATTCAAAGATTACGAACGAACAATAGATGCAGCCAATAAAGAACTTGATGAACTTAAGGTAAGGGATAATTTTTATTACGAATACAGGTATCTTTTTGCTGAACATAAACTATCTTATCTTGCAGAAATTTATATGGGGAAATATGAAAAATATCTGACAAAAGATAACATCCAGCTGTTTTCTGATAATATTACTTACTTTTACCTGATAAGTGTTTTAAAATTCTATGCAATAACCCTAAATACAATGTATCTTTATAATGTTAAAATTGATACAGAAATATTTGAAAATATCCTTAAGAATTTTAAAACAGAACATTTTCAGAATGCACCAATGATATTGATATATTACAGGGTTATAATGCTGTTTATCGAGCCTGAAAATGAAGAAAATTACTATAAACTAAAGGAACTTGTTATTGAACACGAAACAGAAATAGGTCCGGCAATTGGAGATTTGTATATAAATCTTGAAAATTATTGTGTTAGAAGATTAAGAAACGGTAATCTGAAATTTCTGGAAGAATCTTTCCGGGTCTATGAACTTGAGCTTAATAAAAAAAGTTATTTAAACCATGGGTATATGCCAAATTCTTTTTATTCCAGCATGGTTGTAACAGCAAGCAAACTTAAAAAATATAAATGGCTCAGGAATTTTATCAATGATTATAAAGATGAGATTCATAAGGATTCGCGAGATGCTTATTATTACTATGGGCTGGCATACCTTGAAAACGAGGAAGGTAATTTCGAAAAAGCGCTTGAAGCGCTGGCAAAAAGTAAACCCGAAGAAGTATACCTTAAAATGGACCTTAGAATCCTGCAGTCAAGGATCTATTTTGGATTAAAGTGGATATTACCGCTTCAGTCTTTACTCGATACTTTCAAAAAGACAGTACAAAATAATAAGTTTATGACAGAAATGCGGAAAAATCAGTATTTAAAATTTATTAAATATACTAATCAGCTAAATAATATCAGGTATAAAGAAGATAAGGCTGCTTGTAATGAACTTTTATTTGAGCTGGAACGGGATGAGTATTTCGCTTATAAATTATGGATAACTGAAGAAGCTTTAAAATATGCAGGTAATTAAAAATTTACGGTGCTAACCTTTCGATCTTCCAGCCGCTTTTAAATTTTGTGTATTTTATTCTGTCATGCAGCCTGTTTGGTCTGCCCTGCCAAAATTCAAATGATTCCGGAATTATCCTGTAACCGCCCCAATCAGGCGGCAGCGGTACATGGTTTCTGAATTTTACCATATATTTCAGGAATTCTTTAACAATTACATTCCGGCTTTCAATTACATTACTTTGTTTTGATGCCCAAGCCCCTAAACGGCTTTTATAAGGACGGGTTTGAAAATAATTATCACTTTCATTGTTAGTTAATTTTTCTGCTTTTCCTTCTATTCTTACCTGCCTTTCAAGCTTATCCCAGTAAAATAACAGCGAAGCCTGAGGATTGACTTCCAGCTCCCTGCCCTTTTTACTTTTATAATTTGAGAAAAATATAAAACCCTTTTCATCAAAACCTTTTAAAAGAACAATTCTGGAAGAGGGTTTACCCGATATATCTGCTGTTGCAAGCGTCATAGCATTTGGTTCAAGGAATCCTGATTTTAATACTTCATTGAACCATTTTTCAAATTGTTTAAAAGGGTCTTTACTTACTGCGGCAGTTGTTAATGTACTTTTGGAATACTGCCTTCTGAGTTTCTGAATTTCTTTATCATTCATATTGTAAATTTAGCAGATGGCAGGTAAATATGATATTCTATTTTTTGCGGTAAATAATATATGAATTTCCGGCTTTTTCAAAGCCGATCTTCGGATAATATTCAATAGCCTCTGGTGCAGATAAAAGGACTAAATTTGATTCTTCCCCAATAAGCTTCTGGACTTCGTTAACGAGCTCGTGGCCAATTCCCTGGTTCTGATATTCCTTATCAACAGCAAGATCAGATAAATAGCAGCAATATGCAAAATCGCTCAACGCCCTGGCTATTCCAACAAGCTTATCCCCATCCCATGCCGTAATAACAATATTTGCATGGTCAATCATTTTTTTTTATTCTGTTAAGATCTTCTACAGGTCGTTTTTATTCCTGAATTTTTAAATAGTTCCGAAAGCTGATGAGCTTCAGGTTTTGCATTTGTTTTATAGGTAATTACCATATAAACCAGTTATTTTTAAGTTGGTTACTTAAATTGTTTTTTATATATCGGTTTCCTGTAGTAAAACATGGAAAAAATTACAGGAAAAAGCAGAAAATCCATAATTTTACTTGTTGTAACATACGTAATATCATCAATAATTATACTACTATCAATAGATTTTTCTATTTTATGCAAATGCTTCCATATTTTTAGAGGTGAAGGCAATTTTTTGCCCTCATCAATGAAATAAGCTTCACTTTCTGTAATTTTATGTTCAGTTATTTCAGAAATCCAGTGATTTTTTATACCAAACATATTTACTGAAATATCAACAACATCTCCGGTTTTACAACCCTCAAATCTGTTAATAATTAAACTTGTAAAAGGTGCTTTAAGTTTCATAAATAAATCAATATCAAAAGCTTGGAATACCTGTCGGTAGTTTTTTTTGACTCGGGTTTTAAATAATATTCTCACATTATATAAAAAACGGCTCTTTTATTTAAAAGAGCCGTAGAAATAATTATTTTTACTGATTTTTTACTATTGACCCTGTGCCAGAGAAAATCCGGGCACTCCGTCAAAAGTGCAGAGATTTTCGGTTTTTATAAAATCATAACCTGCATTTTGAAGTGTATTTAACTGTTCTATAATTTTTGAATGGTTAACAGATTCTCCTTCATTAACAGACTGGAATCGGCAACGCCAGTGATCGACACAAAATGTTTCTGCATTACCATGCGGATATACTTTAACACCCCTGTTCGAAATCATTACTAATTTTAACCCGCTGACTGCCAAAGAACTAAGTTTTTCTCCAAGTTCATTTGCAGATCCTTCATTCCAGTGTAAATATATATCACATCCAACGGTTTCTTTTTTGGCTTTTTTGATTTTCTTGTAATCATAATGATCATAAGATTTTACTTCAAAATCATTATAAGTAACATCTTTTAATTTTGCAGGCTTTTGTCCAAGTCTGGCAATTACTGCCTGAGCAAATTCTTTTGTGCCAACTTTTTCCTTTGATGTTCCTTCCCTGAAAATATCGTATGTATGGATTCCGTCTTCAATAGTTTTAAGCCAGGCATTGTGTACTTTTTGTGCAACATCAGACTGTTTAATGTGAGCAAGCATCATTACAGCGCCTAATAACAAACCCGAAGGATTTGCTGAATTCTGGCCTGCTCTTCTTGGTGCAGAACCGTGTATAGCTTCGAACATTGCGCATTTATCGCCTATGTTTGCAGAACCTGCCAGACCGACTGAACCGGTCATCTGTGCAGTAACATCTGATAAAATATCACCGTAAAGATTTTCCATTACAATAACATCAAATTGTTCAGGAGAAGTGGCAAGCTTTGCTGCACCTATATCCACAATCCATGTTTCTTTTTCGAGATCAGGAAATTCTTCGCCGATTTTATCAAAAATTTTGTGAAATAACCCGTCTGTAATTTTCATGATATTATCTTTTACAAAACAGGTTACTTTTTTTCTTTTATTTGCCCGGGCATATTCAAACGCATACCGGATAATTTTTTCTGAACCTGGTTCTGAAATGATTTTCAGACACTGGGTTACCTGGTCGGTATGACGGTATTCAATTCCTGCATAAGTATCTTCTTCATTTTCCCTCATAATAACCACGTCCATTACCGGATGTTTTGTTTCTACAAAAGGGTAATATGAATAACACGGTCTGATATTTGCATATAATCCTAAAGTTTTCCTTGTAGTAACATTCAGGCTTTTAAATCCGCCTCCCTGAGGTGTAGTTATCGGGGCTTTTAAAAAAACCCGGGTTCTAAGAAGTGAATCCCAGGCAGAAGGTTCGATTCCGGCAGTATTTCCCCTTGAATAAACTTTTTCTCCGATTTCGATAACTTCAATATCAAGTTTTGCACCGGCTGCTAAAATCACATCTAGTGTTGCCTGCATTATTTCCGGTCCTATACCATCTCCGTAAGCTACTGTAATTGGCGTATTTTCAGACATTTAATATCCTTTCCTGTATAAAAAATATATTATTTAATTAAATTTTTTACGGTATGAAAAACAAATTTACTAATTTAAAACGAATAATTAAATGTAGAATGAAAACCCGGAAATATTGAGAAAAAATTAGTTAATTATTTTTTGAGGCTGATAATTCAGAACCTTTTTCGTATAGCCAGCTTCCCAGCCCGACATTTTTGATTGGCTCCATTTGTTTTAGGAAAAATTCTGCTTCTGTTTTATCTGATTTCTGGTTTAATTTGATCAGATTTTCGTACAATTTTAAAAATTTCTGGTAACCTGCCTTTAAATAAACCGGTATATCTTTATGTTTTCTTATGTAATCTTTAAGGCGGGCTGCTTCAAAATAAGAATTTTCAATTTCCCCGGTTTCATAAAAAATTATCAGCTTATAAACACTTGTATCCAGATACTGCAGGTATCTTTTCCTCCGGACTTTGTTCAGGCTGCTTAATGCTGTAGAGAAATCCTTTTCATAAATTTTAAGTATACCGGTATTCAGGTTAACCTCATCATCACGAATTTCATCAGGTAACTCTCCTGAATGGTCATTAATAAATTTTTTTATCCACTCAAATTCATTCAGCCTCAGTGCGGCAAATATGTAATTCCTGAAATTATTGGTATGTGTGTTTACAACATTTAGATCTTTAAAAAGCCCGTCATTTATAATGCTGTTGTTCAGGTCAAAAATTTCTTTGTAATAACTGAACTCACCTTTATTGGTTTTATCTATACAGTAATTCCTCAGGTTCTGGTATATATCATTTTTAAAATTATCCGTGAACATATGCTTGTTTTTACGGAACATATCCCTTGCTGAAAAATAAAATTCCGATCCGTCCGGCTCTTTAATGGCCCAGTAAAGCAGATAATACAATTCAGCCGGAATAGAAACAACCGGAAGTTCCTTTTTTACAATTGAAAGCAGTTTTTCTTTATCTATGCATTCAAGTAATTTATCGGATAGCTCCAGCGATATATCGATGTTGTTCTTTTTCTGCAGCTCGGTAATAAGCAGGTGTTTGAATAATATCAAAAGGAAATGAAGCAGCCAGTACTCCGACTGGAGTTTATAATATACAGCAGACTGGCTGAAATTATTCTGCTCTATAAAATATTCACTGATATTTCTGTAAATAACATGAACATCAAAATATGTATCCAGGTCTATCTTATCTTTTTTAATTAAATTGTTAACCGGGTTTATCTGAAGCCTGACAGCGTTTTTTAAATTTCGTTTTAAGTATTCATCTATTAAAATGGAATTGCGGTGCAGTTTATTTTTTGTGTGTTTTTTAAAACAAGGTAACTTTCTGCAATTTTTGTCAGTTCAGAAAACCTGTTCCATAATGCCCTCTGGCTGATCTTGAATTCTTTTTTTAGATGCGTATTAATATTAAAATTATTATCCTGTACTATTACCTGATTTAATTTGAATATGCTTTTTAATATTGGTTTCAGATTTCTTTTATTATTGAAATACGTGCTTGAGGCAAATTTTATAAAATCTTTTTTTTTCTTTTTTGCCAAAATTTATGAAATATTCAATAAATTTTGGATTCTTATTTTGGTGAGTAACTTTCATTATCATTAAACTAAAAATTATTCAAAAATAATGATATTTTGTGAAAAATAAGTGGGTAAATTTTAAATAAATTCTACTTGTTTGTATTTTTGTTTAAAATTATTTTTATAGATATCCCTTTGTAATTTTTAACAATTAAATGAATTTTATAACCATAATAATATTAACCCTGACAGTTTTAATCACTGTATCAGAAAGTACACTTGCTCAGTGGAATTCAAATACTGCTGTAAATACTTTAGTATGTGATGAGAACGGGGAACAATCCGTTACAAAAATGGCTTTATGTCCCGATGGTTCTACGTATTATTCATGGTTTGACAGCAGGTCAGGAAGTTATGCTGTTTATATCCAGAAGCTGGATGTAAATGGTAATATTGTTTTTCCGGCAGGAGGGATACTTGTAAGCAATAATCCTCAAAACTCATCACTGGTTGACTGGGATATGATTGCCGATAATAATAATAATGCAATACTTACATTTACTGATATAAGAAGCGGCGGTTCGATAAATCCGTTTGCTTATATGATAAGCCCGGCCGGTACACAAATGTGGGGCGCAAACGGTGTAACATTATCAGATTCCGTAAATTCATATCAACCAAATCCTAAAGTTGTTCAAACATCGGACGGAAATTATGTATTCTTCTGGTTGATAGGTTCCGGTCCAAGAAAGCTTGCATTGCAGAAATTAAATGCTGCCGGAGTTAAACAATGGGGTTCATCACCTGTATTATGGACAAGCGGTACTGCAGAAAATTATGACTGGCCTGCAATGATACCTTCAGATAACGGGAGTGTTATTTTGATGTTTTCAGGCTATACAGGAACATTCATCAGTCCTTCTAATTATAAAATTTACAGCCAGAAAGTTTCATCAACAGGTGCAAGAGTATGGAATGCATCACAGGATACTGTTTATTCACTGGGAAGAGTTTCAGGATTTTACACACCGCGATTATTTCCGGATGGAAACAACGGAGCAGTTTACTGCTGGCATGATGACAGGAATTCTATGAATATGACAACCGGTTATGTACAGAGGAAAAATTCTGCCGGAGTCATTCAGTTTCCCGTAAACGGTACTGCAGTTTCGGGAAATACTTCAAACCATCATTTTTCCCCGGTTGCTGCTTATATGAACTCTACCGGAGAAACTTATGCTGTATGGCAGGAAGCAAACTCTGGGCAGACTCAATGGGGATTTTATGCTCAGAAGATGTCTTCAACAGGTGTAAGGCAATGGGGAAATGACGGCATTCCTGTTCAAATTATGGGCTCTGACCAGGTTGGTATTTTTAATATAGTAACAAAAGATACTAATGCAATTATCAGTTTTAATCAATCTGCAGGCAGCGGAAACAATGTTATAAAAGCTGCAAAGATGGGACCGTCCGGGGCATTTTTATGGAGCGGAAACGTCATAACTGCCAGCAGTATTTCCAGTCCTAAGATCCGGCTGAATTCTGTTGTGAATTCATCAGGTATGAGCATTTTAAGCTGGCAGGATAGAAGACTTGATAATGGCGGGGTTTACGCTCAGAACATTAAAGCAGATGGTACTTTCGGACCATTAACCGGAGTAATTACTTTAAACAATAATATCCCGGATAATTATATTTTGGAACAGAATTATCCAAACCCTTTTAACCCTGTAACAAAGATCAGGTACAGCATTAAACAAAATGTTTCTGTTAATATAAATATTTTTGATGTTTTAGGAAGAAATATATCAGTATTAATTAATACATTCCAGAAAGCAGGAAGTTATGAGGTTTCTTATGATGCTTCATTGCTTGTTTCCGGAGTTTATTTTTACAGGATACATGCTTTAGGTGAGAACGGTAATTTGCTGTTCAGTGATACCAGGAAAATGATATTGATAAAATAAAAGTTCAGGTTAATTAACATTTTATGATTTTGCTTGATGTAAATTAGGGGGTGCTATAAAGCTGGCTATGATTAGATAATGTGGTATCCTTTTATATATGTTTTACCCCAAATCAACTCCTTTGGTCTGTGGCTGAAGGAGTTTTTTATTTCTTTAACTGTACTTCATAACATCTGCTATATCGCATAATTCATGCAATACCAGCTCAAGCCTCATTAAAGCATCATCTGATGATAGTAGTTCAGGTTCAAAATAAACCAGCCTGCTGCCTTCCAGAAATATCATGCCGTTAAAGCCCAGTGAATTAACCTGGTCAAGCTTAAACCGTGTATTAAAATCAAATACATTTTTTAATTTTTCCGGATTGTTAGACTGAATGATGAATTTATCATCAAATTCATTATCATCAGCCAATACTGTTCCGCCTGATATTAATACAGAATTCTTTTTACTTCGTTTTACTAATTTGAAAGAAAAATTATCTTCATTAGTACATTGTACTGTTAAAACAGTATGAGGGATAACTTTTTTGCCGTCCATGGAATCTCTTACAGTACTTTCAATTTTAATGCTCCTGTTCCGGTAAATACCTTCTGCTGCCGGGTGAATTTTCATACCGATCTTTTTGGAAAAATCGCAGGTAAGCTTGTATTTTTCTGCCAGCTTTTTGAAATTGGATATAACTTTTTTTCCGGATGCAATGAATATGAAATAAAGGACAATCCATGGAACAATTAAAACAGGCAGTAAAATAAGTATTGATTTCAAATCCATTTATAAACCTTTATTAAATAATGATTAATATTTAACTTAAATGCAATTAATAATTAATTTTATTAAAAATAAATACCTAATTACTGTCAAAAAAAATACCCCTCAAATTGAGGGGTAAATAATGCGGTTTAAAATTTTCTGCTATGTTTATACTGCCTGCACTTTTGGTTTAATTATTGAAGCAACAACAGAGGCAGCAAGAATTAAAACTATAAGTACTAATGAGAGCTCTGTTGAAATGATCTTGGCAGCATAATAATGATTGAGTATCATTTTAATACCAACAAGAACAAGTATAGCTGCAAGCCCGTAATGCAGGTAGTGGAACAGCTTTACAAGTCCGGCAAGTGCAAAATAAAGAGAGCGTAAACCAAGAATTGCAAAAACATTACTGCTGTAAACGATGAACGGATCCTGTGTTACAGCAAGAATGGCGGGAATTGAATCAACAGCAAATATTAGATCGGTAGTTTCTACCATTATAAGTACAACAAAAAGGGGGGTAGCAACTAACCTGTTATTCAGTCTGGTGAAAAAGTTACCTCCTGCATAATTTTCAGTTACACGGAAAAACCTTTTAAAAAGCTTTAAAACAGGATTTCTTTCCGGATGGATTTCTTTATCTTTTTGAGTTACCAGCTTTATACCTGTAAATATTAGAAATGCACCGAATACGTAAATAATCCATGCAAAATGATTTATAAGAGCAACACCGGCAAATATAAAAATTGCTCTCATTACTAATGCGCCAATAATTCCCCAGAATAATACTTTATGCTGGTAAATTGCCGGTACTTTAAAGAATGAAAATATAAGAACAAACACAAAAATATTATCAACACTTAATGATTTTTCTATTACATATCCTGTTAAAAACTGCAATGCAGATTCTGCGCTGGTATAACCTTCAGGAGGAGTATAATAATAATACAGACCTAAATTAAAAGTAAGTGCTAAAGCTACCCATACACCGCTCCATATCAAAGCTTCCTTCATTTTCACCTCATGTGCCTTCCTGTTGAAAACCCCGAGGTCTAAAGCAAGCATTAGTAAAACAAAAACGTTGAATAAAACCCAGTAAAGCGTTTTAACTTCCAATAATTCTCCTTTTAATATATATATGTATATATATATGTAATTGCAGGGGTTATAGAAATAGTTTCGAAAATTTTACTTGACTTTTAATTTATATTATAAATATATGATAAAACAACATAATTAATTTTCAAAAACATATATTTACGAATTTCTGTTAAGCGCTTTTTTATATGCTGTTAAAGTTCTTTCCCTTGCAAACTTGTGATCAACAATCGGAGCTGGATAATCTAAAGTGTCCAGTTCTGGTATCCATTTTTTTATATAAATAAGTTCAGGGTCAAATTTTTGCTGCTGGCTTAGCGGATTAAATATTCTGAAATACGGGGCAGCATCACAGCCGGTACCTGCAGCCCATTGCCAGTTGCCAACATTAGATGACAATTCATAATCCAGAAGTTTTTCTGCAAAGTAACGCTCACCCCAGCGCCAGTCTATTAACAGGTCTTTGCAAAGAAAGCTGGCGGTTATCATTCTGACCCTGTTATGCATAAATCCCGTTGCATTCAGCTCGCGCATACCTGCATCAACAATCGGGAAACCGGTCTTTCCGTTACACCATGCATTAAACTCTTCTTCATCATTCCGCCAGCTTATTTTATCATACTCAGGGCGGAACGAAGTAACGGCTGAATAAGGAAAGTGATGAAGTATCATCATAAAAAACTCACGCCAGATAAGCTCTTTAAGCCATGTATCGTTTAAATTTACAGCAGATCTAACAAGTTGTCTTATGCTTAAAGTACCAAATCTTAAATGAATGCTCAGCTTCGTTGTTCCGTTAACTGAAGGAATATCCCTGGTGTTTTCGTAATTACTTATTACGCTTTTATTAATTTCTTTGGGGGGAATAAATATGCCGGATCTTTTAAAACCGATATCTTCGAGTAATAATGGTTTGTTATTTAACTTTAAAAAATTGTTTTTAAGCTTTTCTGAACTGTAAACTTTTATATCTTCTTGATTAAGCCTGTCAAGCCAAGTTTTACTGTATGGGGTGAATATTGTATAAGGTTTGCCGTCTGATTTTGTTACTTCATTCTTTTCAAAAATTACCTGGTCTTTGTATGAATTGAATTTGATGCCCTTTTTATTAAGAAATTCCTCAACTGATTTGTCACGTTTAACTGCAGCAGGTTCATAATCGTGATTTAAAAATACTTCAGAAATATCATATTCAGTCACAAGTTTTTTCCAAACATCAACAGGATTTCCTTTAACTGTTAAAAAAGAGCTACCAATGCTTTTTAACTCTGCATTAATTTCAATAATTGTTTTATTTATAAACTCAACCCGCGCATCAGACTTGTTTTCTAGCTTACCCAGGATATCCGTATCATAAATGAACAATGGTATAACCGGTAATGCTGAATTTAATGCATGATAAAGCCCGGTATTATCTTCAAGTCTTAAATCTCGCCTGAACCAGAATATGTTGACCTTTTCTTTCATTCCTGATTACGGGTTTTCTCTCGTGAAGGTAATATAATCTGTTGAGGGTAATGATTTAATTCCGAGTTCCCTAAGCATTGTAACAACCTGTCCGCGGTGAAAAGTTGAATGATTTACAGCGTGCTGAATAATATCGTACACTTTAGCCTTATGCGGATTTCCTTTCATATCATTAAAATTGATTTC
This sequence comes from Candidatus Tepidiaquacellales bacterium OLB5, assembly GCA_001567545.1. Classification (GTDB taxonomy): domain Bacteria; phylum Bacteroidota; class Ignavibacteria; order Tepidaquicellales; family OLB5; genus OLB5. The sequence goes on along the minus strand of LLZO01000315.1, from coordinate 2,349 downwards.
AGAATTAATAAATTCCGGGCTTAATTGTTTAACTGTATCATTAAGCCTAACAGAACTATTAATAATCATTTCAACTGCTTCTGAACCGTTACCAATAAAATCAGCTGAAGGCCAGTATTTGGGTGAAATTCCGTTTAATCTTTCAGTCCAGATCTGCTCTGCATCATATATATGGAGAACAGTAAGCTTTACAGTCCGAAAACTGCTGTTAAGTTCTGTATTTAATATTTCTTCATTAAGCGGACTAAGCGTTGAACTGATTCTTTTATTAGCCCAAAGGTTAAATTCAGTATATTTTTTAATTAGGTTTTTCATGGATACCTTTTTTTAGATCTTTGAATGTATCAAATATTGTTAAAATTGTGATTTTATGAAGTAAAATACAAATATAAAAATATTATTTAGTTCAAAATTGATTTCTCTTCAGGAATTTAAAACCGGGTCATTTACTGGGCATTCTTTTAATACTGCCGGAAATCTGAAAGATAATGCAGCGACGAGAAAAATTACGGACGCGGAAATTACAAATGTATATGCGCCTATGGCAGAGTAAATAATTCCTCCCAGTATCAATCCTATAATACTTGCAAGACTGCCCAGACTGCTTGCATATCCCTGCACTGTTCCCTGAAATGTTTTACCTGCTGCTTTGGAAAGAACTGAGAGAACGGAAGGCCACATAATACCGTTGCCTGCTGCGAAAAACAAAGCAGAAGAAAAAACGATTACACTATTACCGGAAAGCAGCATTAAAAATGTTATGACCAGAAAAAGATTGCCGGTTATAATTAAGACACTTTCTGTTACTTTTTTTGATAGCCTGCTAAGCACAGGTCCCTGAACAATTACCATAAGAATGCTTAATACAGAAAAATATATACCCATTTCACCAACCGTCCAGTTAAGTTTTTCGATAGCGTGAACCGGAAATGATGTATAATAAAAGTTGAATGCCAGAAAAATAAGGAAATAAATTACCAGGATAAATTTTATATTGGGAATATCCAGAATCTTTGATTTGGCTGCTTTTTTTTCGCCTTCAATCCTGTAGCACTCTTTGTTTTCAAACCCCAGAACTTTTTTGATATCATCAGGTTTTTCTGTGTATTGCTTAATCCCGGTATCCGGCAGGTAGAATTGTATCAAAACAAGCGTTATCGCAGAAAGTACAAGGGCGGCAATTATCGGTATAACATATCCGTGTGAAGTTGCGCCAAGTAAACCTGCAAGGGCAGGTCCTGCAATGAATCCCAGGTTTGATGATACAGACATCTTACCGAAGTTCCTGTTCCTGTTTTTTTCGTCCGTTATATCAGCCAGATAAGCATTAGCTACTGATATGTTGCCGCCTGTTAACCCGTCAATTGCCCTGGCAGCAAACACAAAGATAAGCGGGATTGTAACAGAAAATACTCCCAGTAATTCACTGTTAAAAGTAAACAGTACTGTTAAAGGAACAGCTGCTGAGGCAAGGAATATCAGCCAGCCTGCAACCGTACCAGCCTGGCTTAAAAAAAGAATTTTCTTTCTTCCGTAAATATCAGACCACTTGCCTAGCAAAGGCGCGCCAAAGAGCTGGAAAAAAGGATAAACTGCTCCGATGATTCCGTATATGATAGCATTGCCCCCGAATGATGTTACCAGAAATACCAAAAAAGGCATAACTATGCTGAAGCCCAGAGTTCCCATAAAATTTACGAGCAGGATCGGGAAAAGTGAAGTATTTTTAGTAGTCTGTTCTATTTGTTCTGATAAAATTCTGTAATATTAAATATTACTGTTGATATATAGTATTACAAATTAAATCACATAAAAAATTTAGATTTCACAAAGTTGCAAAATAGCATTAAAAAAATATAAAAAAAAACAGGTTAACATATTAGCTCTTAATTAAAAGAGTTTTACGTTAACCCGCAATTACCTCCGTTTGAAACTAAAATTTGAATGAACTAAATTAACAGGAAAATTGTAAAAAACAAATGATAAATATAATTTATGAGAAATTTTTACCTATTTGATTAAAGACATTTTCCTTACATCACTGAAGCTTTCCGTTGTGAATTTATAGAAATAAATACCGCTTGGCAGCTCTGCCGCATTAAATACTTTCTGGTATGAACCGGCTTTAATTATTCCGTCAATTATTACTCCAACTTCCTGACCAAGGGTATTAAATACTTTAAGTGAAGCATAACCATCCTTCGGCATATCAAAAGCTATAACGGTCGATGGATTGAAAGGATTCGGGTAATTCTGGTAAAGCCTGAACAGTGATGGTACGCCGTTATTGTTATTATTAATAGCTGTCGGATTCTGCATTAATAAAGCACTGTTATTCAGATTCAGCCT
>LLZO01000314.1 GCA_001567545.1 Candidatus Tepidiaquacellales bacterium OLB5 | reverse complement strand
ATTCCGTAACGCTCCGGGTCAGTTACCCTGTAGCCAAAAACGGTTGCGCCGTTTTTGCGCTCTAAAGCGCGGTGGAAGAAATCAAGCTTGCCGTAAAAAATGTTATCGCCAAGTATAAGCGTAACGCTGTCATTGCCTATGAATTTATCACCAAGTATAAATGATTCAGCTATACCGTTTGGGGCTGACTGCAGTGTGTATTCAATGTTAAGTCCAAGATGCTTGCCGTCACTGAATAATTTCTGATAGAACGGGATGGTTTCTTCGTTGGAAATTATGAGGATATCCTTAATTCCCCCCAGCATCAGTATAGAAAGCGGGTAGTAAATGAGGGGTTTATCGTATATCAGTGTTAACTGTTTGCTGTAAAGCTGGCTGATGGGGTACATTCTGGAGCCTGCACCGCCGGCTAATATAATACCTTTCATTTTTGGTGAATTTCCTTAAATAATTGAGATTTGGAAAGTGTAAAGATAATTTTAGTATTTTTTTATTACAATGTAATAAGAAAATACCATTTTTATAGGCAGTTATGCTGCATTTTTGCGAGCGAAACGAAGCAAGTACATTTGGGTCATCTCATGGATTGTTAAGACTGCTTCGGCACTTTGTGCCTTGCCGATGTTTGCGAGCGAAGCGAAGCAATCTTATTATGTATTGATAAGACTGCTTCGGCACTTTGTGCCTCGCAGATATTCGGCTCCTGTCAGATCTTCTCTGTGGGAGAGGGAGCTTTTAAATAAAATATATTTTATAATCAGCTCCCCTCCTTTCCTAAGGAGGGGAGACAATAAACTTCCGTCAGGAAGTTTATTGTGGGGTGGTATCACTTGAAACCCGCTCATGTCGGGTCCTCTACATAGGAGTCCTATGGAAAGACCTGAAAGATATAGCCCCGCAGGGCGGAAGATAACAGCGATGGGCGAAGCCCATCGTAAACAGCGTGTTGAAATGATTAAGCCCTGAAAGGGCGGAATAAAAATATACAAATTTTACCGGTATTGCCGTCAGGTCTGAGGACCTGACGGAAGCGGAAAATAACATTACTAAAGAAGTCACAATCAGAAACATAGTTAGAGAAATCATATTCCTTTGCTCCCCTCTCCCTTCGGGAGAGGGGTTAGGGGGTGAGGGTCATTAATAATCGCTTGCCTGCTCTATCAGCAGGCTGCGGCGGCTGTCGAATTCCTTAATATTATCCAGCAGGAATGCGGCATCGCCTTCAAGGTAATCCTTTGCTTCTTCCGGCAGAATTATCAGCGGGCAGCGGTGGTGGGGGATTTTCTTCAGGTCTTTATGCGGTGGAGTAGTAACCATGCTGCAGTAATTTGCATCCTTGTTCCATACAAATATGCCGCCGATGAAAAAGAATTTTTCATCCTTTACGGAAATACTGAATTTGGTTTTGCGTTTAATTTTATTTTCCTTTTTAAGCTTAACAATATCAGGCGGGTCATTTTCAAACGGGCGGTATTCGTAAAATCCGGTAGCTGGCACAAGGCAGCGGCTTTTGGAAAATATACTTTTCCAGCGTGCCTGCTCGCGGATGGTCTCTATCCGGCTGTTGTATATAGGCATCTTCGGATTCCAGTTAATTGCCCACTTCATAATTGTCATAACTGGCCCGGAATCCTTTAGATTAATACTCAGAATATCAGAAGTAAGCCGGATATCTTTCTGCTTCAGGTTCTCAAGGTCCTCATCGGTAAAGTCATCGTCATTTTTAACCGGATATTTAAGGGCTTTCATTTTCTTTTTTATTTCTTTATCGGTAATGTACCGGTCGTAATTTGTACACATAAATTTTAATTATTTATGTAAAATAATAAATTGAGTGTTTAGCTGAAAGTCATACATAATATATAAAAAAACCGGCATGATTGAAATCATTATATTAAAATATTAGCATATGATTTCTATAGCGTAAATATATATTTTTGTAGCATGAAAACAATTGAAGTAAAATTTAAAAATTCACGCAATAATACGCTTTCCGGCAGAATTGATATGCCGTTCAATGAACATATTACGGCTTATGCCGTTTTTGCGCACTGTTTTACGTGCTCAATGGAGCTTAAAGCTATAGCCAACATTAACCGTGCGCTGACCCGCCACGGCATAGCCGTGCTGCGGTTCGATATGACAGGAATAGGCGAAAGTGAAGGCAGCTTTCCCGATACTAACTTTACTACACAGATTGATGATGTTGTATCCGCAGCAAAATTCCTTGAGCAAAATTACAACGCGCCGCAATTGCTTATTGGCCACTCGCTTGGCGGAGCAGCAATACTATTTGCATCAAAGCAGGTATCTTCAGCAAAAGCAATTGTTACAATTGCATCCCCTGATGAGCCGGCAAATCTTGCCCATAAGCTTAAACGCACCAAAGACCGCTGTATTAAAATGGGTGTGGCTGAAACCGAGATCGGCGGAGTAAAGTTCAGCTTTAAGCCGCAGTTCTTTAAGGATATTGAAAAATACAGCGCAGCAGAGCTGCAGAAAGATATTCACCTTCCGTACCTTGTGATGCACTCAACTGCCGATACATACAGTGATATCGATAACGGCCTGCGGTTGTTCAAGCGCGCCAACCAGCCTAAAAGTTTTGTTTCGCTGGATGATATCGATCACTTAATGCTGAATAAGGATGATGCTATGTATGTGGGGGAGATAATAAGCACATGGGTTAAAAAATACCTGATTTCAAATTAAAAATAGCACATTACAAATTACGAATTAGGAATTACGAATTAGGAATTAGTGTATAGAGTGTATAGAGTGTGTCGAGTTGTGAGTTCATTGAGTAGAGAGTTAATTGAGAAAATATTTTAAAATAACAGTAATCCAGGCCCATAGAGTAGGTATTTTTGCAAATAAAATCATATTACGAATTTTCAGGAATAGTAGTAAACCTGTCATTTAGGAACGGAATTAACAGCTGAAATAATAATAATTATATACAGGAATAAAATTAAACCAGTCCCGTAGGGACGGCATATTTGTAGTTATGATTATAATAATTATTTTCAGGAATAGAATTAAACCAGTCCCGTAGGGACGGCATATTTGTAGATAAATTAATTCAATATTATAAGAGCTCCGTAGGAGCGGCATAAAAATATGGCTAACACATATTCACAAATATACATACAGTTTGTTTTTGCAGTACAAGGAAGGCAAAATCTGATAAGAAAAAATTTCAAGGATGAATTATATAAATATATTTCCGGCATTGCCAGAAATAAAAAACAAAAATTATTGGCAATAAACGGTATGCCTGATCATGTCCATTTGTTTGTTGGGTTGAATCCGGATGTGCATATTTCAAATTTAATAAAAGATATTAAATCCAATTCAAGCAGATTTATAAACGAAAAAGGGTTTGTAAAAGGGAAATTTCAATGGCAGGAAGGATTCGGCGCTTTTTCGTATTCCCATTCGCATATTGATAGAGTTGTTAAATATATTATAAACCAGGAAACGCATCATAAAAAGAGGTCATTCAGAGAAGAATATCTGGGATTACTTGAAAAATTTAACGTTGAATATAACCCAAAATATTTGTTTGAGTTTTATGAAGATTTATATACCGCTCCTACCCCGTAGGGGCTCCTTCGGAGCGGAGCTCTGATGATATGGAAATCATTATTACAAATATTCAGTCCCTACGGGACTCCATTTAGCAAACATATATTTATTCATATTAAAAAACCCGGAAGCAATAAATCACTTCCGGGTTTAGCATGAAAAAAATCGGCAAACTGCAGGCTCTAAAGGAGAAAACAATACAGGAGGAAATCAGCGAGTCTTGCGATTTCACGTGCCCTTCACCAGGAGGCAGTTTAGGTGAAAGGCGATATGTTTCTTTTTTTGATACTAACCTGCAATCTGCCAATAATTATAACACAAGTGCCCTTAAAAAAATTTCAACAGGTATTATACAAATGTTTTAACAACCCGAATTGTTTTGAATATCATATGAAATATCGGTATATTTAGCGAAATTATGCAGGAAAATGAATTTTTTACAGATAAAGACAAGTTCACCGAGGCTGAAAAGCAGCGTGCATCTCACAGTCTCTGGTATTATTCCTGGATAAGATTCAAACGCAACAAACTTGCAATGGCAGGTTTGTTCACACTCATCCTGCTGATTTTAATTGCTTTATCAGCACCGCTGATAGCACCTTTTAATCCTAACGACCAGACCCTGGAATATGCCACAAAACAATCGGGATTTATAGGAAATGTGCTGGTTAAAAAAGCCATGGATGGCACTGATTTTATTCCGATCAAAAGTATTTCAAAAATCAGCGCTGATACTGTAGTATATACGGACTACAGCGGCTCGGAAAAAAGTATCGCAGTAAATGAGCTTATTGAAGGCGGAGAGCAAAACTGGCATATTCAACCGAAATATCATTTAGGTACAGATAGATACGGCAGGGATATTTTAAGCAGGCTGATTTACGGCAGCAGGATAAGTCTATCGGTAGGTGTAATTTCAGAAAGCATAGCAATTTTTATCGGTGTGTTTCTTGGAGCGCTTGCCGGTTATTTCCGCGGAAAGACCGATGCTGTTATTATGTGGTTCATTAATGTTATCTGGTCTTTTCCTTCAATACTGTTTATTATTGCATTATCAGTTGTATTAGGAAAAGGCTTCTGGCAGTCATTTGTAGCAATTGGGTTAACAGGCTGGGTGGAAATTGCAAGAATCGTAAGAGGGCAGTTCTTTTCTCTGCGTGAAACTGAATATGTAGAAGCAACACGCGCTCTTGGCTACAGACCCACAAGAATAATTTTCAGGCATATTCTGCCCAATACTATAGGCCCCATAATTGTTACAGGCACTGCCGGACTAGCAACAGCGATAATTTTTGAAGCAAGCTTAAGCTTCCTTGGTCTCGGCGTTCAGCCGCCAACAGCAAGCTGGGGGCAGATGGTTTTTGACGGCTATAAATATATTGTTGCCGGTACAAATTACGGGCTGGCCCTGTATCCATCGCTTGCAATAATGATAACCGTATTTGCAGTTAACCTGATTGGCGACGGCCTGCGTGATGCATTCGATCCAAAAATGAGAAGATAGTGCAGCAATAAAAATAATTATCCTGATAAATACCCTGTTAAATGAATATTAATCTTATATGAATTTAAATGAACTGAAATACCTGTTATACCTTACTAAGATAGAAGGTCTTGGTACTGTAAGGATAAAACGGCTGATAGATAAGTTTGGCTTTGCCGAAAATGTTTTCAAGGCAAATGCCGCAGAAATTGCAGATGTTGAAAACATAGGCGATAAAACTGCGCAGCAGGTAATTAAAGCATTTGATAATTTTGGAGAGTTTAACAGTGAGTTTGATTGTTACATAAATAAAGCCGGTGAGCTGAATATTAATATTCTGCCAATCACATCAGGTGAATACCCGGACCTACTGAAAAAGATCTATGACCCGCCGGTGATTCTGTACATAAAAGGTAAGTATGAACAGGGGATATTGACAAATTCAGTTGGCATAGTAGGAACAAGGAAACCCAGCGATTACGGGAAAAAGATGGCAGAAAAGTTTTCTGAAGAGCTTTCATCTGCGGGAATTTCGGTTGTAAGCGGATTCGCAAGGGGAATCGATACATATTCACACAGGGCTGTGCTGAACAATAAGCAGGCTGCAGCAATTACAGCAGCCGTATTCGGTTGCGGGGTAGATGTTATTTATCCGCCTGAAAATAAAAAGCTGTATGAAGAAATGACCGAAAGGGGACTGCTGATCTCAGAGTATGAAATATCAGCATTTCCTGATGCTGCAAATTTCCCCAAACGCAACAGGATAATAAGCGGGCTTACGCTTGGAACAATTGTTATAGAAAGCGATACTGACGGAGGTGCGCTTATCACTGCCAGAACAGCGCTTGACCAGTCGAGGGAAGTATTCGCAGTGCCCGGATATATTACAAGCAAAGTAAGCCGCGGTACAAACGCGCTTATCAAGAACGGGCAGGCTAAGCTGATAGAAAATCTTGAAGATATTTTTGCCGAAATTGGCAATAAGCTTGTTGGTGTGAAACTTTCTGAAGTTAACGGCAATTCTGTTAAGTTAAAGGATATGCCCGAGCTGGTTGGGAATGAAAAGCTTGTTTATGATACTTTCCTTATGACCATAGAGCCTGTTCATATTGATCATATTTCAGAGCGTTCAGGCTTAAACATATCAGACTCTCTTGTAACGCTTCTTAACCTTGAGTTTAAGGGTGTAATAGAACAGCTTCCGGGCAAACGGTTTAAATTAATAAATTAACTGATACGGTATATAATTTTTAAAGATGCTTAAGAACATACAGGGACAAATATTACAGCAGAAACTTTCTCCGCAGGCAATACAGGCGCAGCTTTTGCTTGCTATTCCAACTATTGCGCTGGAGCAGGAAATAAAAAAACAGCTTGAAGATAATCCCGTTCTTGAAGATTCTACGGAAACAGAAATAAGAAAAGAGAACGAACCAGCTGAAGAGCAGGTGTATGAAAACGATTCAGACTGGGGAGATTTCATCAGAAGGAAGGATTCTGGCTCCGGCTTTACCGGAACAGATGAAGAACGCACAGATTACCTGATGAACAAACAGTATAAGTTCAGGGAGTCTCCGCTTGAACAGGTATACCGCTCAGGGCTTAACAGTGATGAGATTATAATTGCAGAAGAGATCCTGGGCAGTCTTGAAGATGACGGGTATTTAAGAATTCCCCTGGAGGAATTGCGGCAGGATATATTTGAAAAATACGGGTATGACCCGGGTGAAGAAAAAACTGAAGCTGTACTTAAGCTGGTACAGAAGCTTGATCCGCCCGGAATAGCTGCCAGGAACCTGCAGGAGTGCCTGACCGTACAATTAAATGAAATTGAAAACGCCTTAAGTAATGATGATACAGCGCACAGGGATGATATTGAATTATGCAAAAAAATGATAAATGAACATTTTGATGATTTTAAGCTGAAGCATTTTGAAAAGCTGGCAAAAGACCTTAATGTTAAAATTGAAAAGATAGATGAGCTTTTCGGGATAATTCATAAGCTTAATCCAGCGCCGGGCAAACAGGATACTGCCGCTGATTATATCATACCGGATTTTATCGTTAAGGAAGCAGACGGTGTGCTTAATATAGAGCTAACAGGTGATTCAATACCCGGAATAAGGCTGAGCAGAAAATACAGCGAAATGCTTAAGGATAAAAAAACCGATAAGGATACAAGGGAATTCCTTAAGAATAAAGTTGATTCAGCCAGATGGTTCATTAATGCAATTCAGCAGAGAAGGGAAACGATGCTTAAGATTATGACTGCAATTGCCGAAAGGCAGAAGGAATTTTTCCTTTCACACGGTGAAAACCTGAAGCCTATGTATGAAAAAGATATTGCTGAAGATGTTAATATGGATATATCCACAGTAAGCAGGGTAGTCAGGGGAAAGTATGTTCAGACAGAGTTCGGAATATTTGAGCTGAAATACTTTTTTTCACAGGCTATGAAAACTTCCGGCGGCGAGGATGTTTCCAATAAAGTGTACATGGAAAAAATAAAAGAGCTGATAGATAATGAAGATAAGACTAAACCGCTGAGCGATGATAAAATTGCGGAGTTAATGAATAAGGAAGGTTTCAGCCTTGCAAGAAGAACAGTTGCCAAATACCGGGAAAATATGAGGATACCAAAAGCTACTTTGCGCAGGAAAATTACTTCCTGATACGTTAAATTTCACGAAATTTGCTGAAAATAATGCGTTCTGTACGATAAATATCACATAATTTTTAATTAAAAATAAGTAATTTTACCCTGAATAAATGATTTTTTAACGGATTTTATTGTTTCATATTGCAGTTGTAATTAATAAGAGGTAATTATTGAAAAACAAAATATTAAGCACTACAGTAGTTGGTTTGATAAAGGACGGAAAAGCTGCCATGGGCAGCGACGGACAGGTAACGGTATCAAATACGGTATTAAAGCATAACACAAAAAAAGTAAGAAAAATTTACAGCGGCAAGGTACTTGCAGGCTTTGCCGGCTCAACTGCCGATGCATTGACTTTGTTTGAAAAGTTTGAAGCAAAGCTTGAGCAGTACAAAGGCAACCTGCCAAGGGCTGCTGTAGAGCTGGCTAAGGACTGGCGCACTGACAGGTATTTAAGGAGGCTTGAAGCGCTGCTTGCGGTTATGGATAATAAAAATGCTTTTATAATATCCGGAAACGGTGATGTTATTGAGCCTGATGACGGAATTGTTGCAATCGGCTCTGGCGGAAGCTTTGCAACTGCCGCTGCAAGAATGCTTGTTAAATATTCAGAACTGCCGGCTGTTGAAATTGTAAAAGAATCGCTTAATACTGCAGCTGATATATGCATTTATACAAATCACAGCATTACTATAGAAGAACTGTAAATAAAACAGAATTAAATTTATAAAGTACTCTTAATTTTTTTTAAATTTTTAATAAAAGGAAGAAAAATAAAAGATGTCTGAATTAACGGGGGATAAACCAATTAACGGAACTCTTACAGCTGAACAAAACAAAGAAAACGGTGAACAAAAATCGGGTAACGGTGAGCAAAACGGAAAGCAGGATAAGAAAACAAAAGTGAAAAAAGAGAAAAAAGATATTAAAACCTCTCTTGATAAAGAACTGACACCTTCACAGATAGTTGCAGAGCTTGATAAGTATATTATCGGGCAGACCAATGCAAAAAAATCAGTTGCCATAGCATTAAGGAACAGGTGGCGCAGAAAGCAGATCCCTGACAGCCTGCGCGAAGAGATCATGCCGAACAATATTATCCTTATCGGACCAACAGGCGTCGGTAAAACTGAAATAGCAAGAAGGCTGGCAAAGCTATCCAATGCGCCGTTCATAAAAGTTGAAGCTTCAAAATTCACCGAGGTAGGATATGTAGGCAGGGATGTGGAATCGATAGTACGCGAGCTTACCGATCTGGGCGTAAACATGGTTAAATCCGAAAAGAGCATTGAAGTGCAGAAAAAAGCCGAATACCTTGCAGAAGAAAAGCTGCTGGATATACTTCTGCCGCCGGTTAAGAAAAAACATGAAGAAAGCTCTGCTGCCCAGGCAACACTCGGGTTTTCAAATCCGGCTCCTCAGCCAGAGGCTGAAAAAGAGGACAATTTTAAGACCAGGGAAAAATTCAGGGAAATGCTGCAGAAAGGCGAGCTGGATGAACGGGTAATTGAAATTGATGTAAGCGGCGACGGAATGCCGATGATGCAGGTAATGGGTCCAATAGGACTTGATGACCTAGGCGTTAACCTGCAGGACCTTTTCAGCAGCGTTATGCCCAAGAAGATGAAAAAACGCAAAACAACCGTAAAAGAAGCCAGGGTGCTGCTTGTGCAGGAAGAAGCCCATAAGCTTATTGATATGGATTCAGTTATTAAAGAAGCAATTACCCGCGTTCAGGATTACGGAATAGTATTTATAGATGAGATTGATAAAATTGCAGGACCGCAGGGCAAGGGTCAGGGACCCGATGTTTCACGCGAAGGCGTGCAGCGCGACCTGCTGCCTATTGTAGAAGGCTCCAGCGTAACAACAAAATACGGTTCAGTTAAAACAGACCATGTGCTGTTTATTGCATCTGGCGCTTTTCATGTTTCTAAGCCAAGCGACCTGATCCCTGAGCTTCAGGGAAGGTTCCCTATAAGGGTTGAATTAAACAGCCTTACCGAAGAAGATTTCGTTAAGATACTTACCCAGCCGCAGAATGCGCTGCTTAAGCAGTATGAAGCTTTGCTGAAATCAGAAGGTGTTGAGCTGCAGTTTGAAGAAGACGGAATCAGCGAAGTTGCCAAAATTGCTGCTGAAGTTAACGAGCAGGTGGAAAACATAGGCGCGCGCAGGCTGCATACAATTCTTTCAACTCTTCTGGAAGAAATATTATTCAACACTCCCGACAGGAATAAAGAAAAGAAAATTGTGGTTGATAAGGATATGGTTAATGATAAGCTTAAGGATATTGTTAAGAACAGGGATTTAAGCAGGTATATTCTGTAATATTTTATTATCTTTGTACCAGTTATTTATGAAATTATTAAGGAGAACCAAATGAAATTTACTTTTTCTGTATTAACAGCGGTATTATTGTTTACAATAAGCCTACAGGCGCAGAATACATCCGGCTTTAAGCTGAAGGAAAATAAATTTTCCCTGAATGGCTTAACTTCCGCAGGTGAAACTGAAAAATATGACCTGAAAAGTAATTTCAGCAAAAATTACCAGCTTAAAACAAGAAAAACAGTATCATCTTATTTTGGGGCAGGTTATTCATTTATGATATTCACAAATAAATATATGAGCACTGCTTTCCCGATACTTGATACTAGGAACGGTACTTTTCTCACTAATATAAACCTGTTCTTCGGATTTTCTATTGCAAAAGCTGTTACACTGGAATTTTCTCCAACAATTTTATTCACAAGCAATAATAAGCAGGTAGATTACGACTTGAATACTACTCCAAAAATCATTAACGGTATTTCTTACAGATATGCACATACAAGTACAAACGGAATAATTGCCCTGCCTCTTGCAATAAATGTAAGGTTTTTCCCGATGTTCAAACAGAAATCATTTGCAAGGCTGTTCTTTATAGGCGGCGGTGCAGGGGCTGTTTGGGTGAGAGAAGAAAATGATGTAACTTTTAATAATTCACCAAATACATTTTATTATTATAGCGAACCCGGACAAAATGGAATTACAACCAGCCAATGGGCGCCGCTGTTCAGGATAATATCAGGATTTACGGGAACAGGCGGGCAGTTTGGTTTTGGCGGAGAGCTCAGCTATAATATCATTCCGCTTAAGCAGGATACATCCCAGCCGTTTGCTACCAGGTTTGCCAAAGATATGAACAGCGTGGATATTACTCTCAGGTTTTATTTCAGCCTGTAAAAATTATTTATAATTAACTTTAAACCCGTCAGGTTAAAAACTGACGGGTTTTTTATTTATCATATATAATTATGAATTCTAGGTTTTTTTCCGGAGGGAATCTCCAGTATGTACTTAAATGAATATATTTAAAATTTTCAATCAGGACTAAAGTCCCGGTATTAAGAGTATTATTATCCCCGCCCTAAAGGGCGGGGCTACCCAAAAACATGTTTTTTGCTGGCGGTTATACTCTTACATTGATGGGAATCTGAACTGCAGAGCTATAAAATATTTGTATTGCCACGACCTTTAGGTCGTGGGTTAAAATAAAAGAAAGAATAGGGCTTTCTCCGAAGGAGTGCCTTCGGCAAGCCCCGGTTAATGTATATTAATTTTGCTTACCATGACCTTAAAACAAGGCAAGTACTAACTACTGGGTGATGTCAGTTGTAAACCTGACACCGACCAGCAATTTATTTGTTTGCTACAAATCTCATATTTTTTTATGACAATAATAATTGCTAATAGCGACAAATGTCATAGGAATCAGCCTGTGCAATATAGTATATTTGAAGTATCCCCAAAAGCTCCATTTTAATAATTTTAAAAGGAGTTTATCATGAAAACAATGAAGCTTTTATTTTTCTTCATGCTCTTGCCATTGTTTAATTTCAACAGCACTTTATCCCAGCAGTATGTGTTACTCGGGTGGAACGACCTGGGAATGCATTGTTCGAACAAGGATTTTTCGAAGATCGGGATACTGCCTCCCTATAACAATGTATTTGCACAGCTGATCAAAAAACAACCCGGGCAGCTGCCGTTGGTTGTTAACACAGGTTTTACTGTTGAATATTCCATTCCCGG
>LLZO01000313.1 GCA_001567545.1 Candidatus Tepidiaquacellales bacterium OLB5 | reverse complement strand
TTTTCCTTTTGCTATCTCGTTTTCCTTTATTACGTTAAAGGTCTTTTCATAAAGCTCAATATATTTCTTGAATTCATCTTCGCTGTAATCTTTTGCAACAAAATCCTTTGTTTTAATTACAGGCGGTTTTACCTCTTCGATCGCTGTATTGCCATTTTGTGTATCATTTGGTGAAGTCATCGTTTATTAAAAATCTCCGTTAAAAAATAATTAAATTTATAAATTCTCCCTGAAAGCAAATAACTGCCGCCGGGAGCGTTAATTAAAAATATCCACTACCGTTTAAAGTATAAAAATTCGTGGAAAGACTACAAATATGCTGATTTTTTAAGAGATTTTCAATGCACCAAATTGCGGTAAAAATGTGATGTAATGTTATGATTTTTAATAACTTGAAATTATAGTTTTAATACGTTCTTTAAACCTCTCGTCATTACTTGTATCGTAAAGTTTCTGGAGAAATGGTTTGGATGACGGGTTTTTAGCCTTTCCCAGCAGGCTCAGTATAACTCCCTGGGTGCTTCTTGTATTTTCAGCAAGCTTATTGTTTAACAGGTTAATTACTTCATCGTCATTCAGAAAGCTTCCAAGCCCGTTTACAGCAATATTACGCACCCTTGCGGTGCTGCCGTAAACGGCATATTTCAAAAGTATTTCTTTTGACCGGGGATCATCGGAAAGATCCAGAGCCGTTAATACACTTCTGCGGATAATATCAACGTGTGAGTCCATTTCAATATACGGTATCACAGCATCATAAATCTTATCCTTTGGTAGTAATTGAGAAAGCGCAGTAACTGCATCAGCAGCAGCATAATAGCTGGTTTCGTAATTTATGAGGTTGGTTAAAAAATACTGAAGAACAGAAATGTTCTCTTTTTCTGCGGGATGGTTATCAAGAAGCTTTTTCAGGTTAAGCAGGTAAGCGCGCCGTACTCTTGAATCTTTTTCATCTATCATATACTTCATATAATGCTCAACAGCAGCCGGATTTTCAGAACCGGCAAATACCTTTACTGCCTCATATCTTACTCCCCAGAAGCTGTCATTTCTCATCACCTGTTTTACTGCATCAACAACATCACTTTCATCTATAAAATCTTTCAGTCCGTTCAGTGCTGTTATGCGGTCAATTGCATCAGTGGAATTATTAAGCTGGTACAGCCAGTCATTTTTGGGTTTGGTAAAATAAAGTTTGCACAGAATTTTATTGCCTTTATTAAAATTAACATTCAAAGATTTTCCGTCAAGCTTAATTCTGTACGTTTTCACCTCTGATGATGTTTCCATCGTTATACTCTGAGTCCCTTTTTCCGTAACAATTTCAATTGGAAACGGTGTTCTGAATACCGAAGATGAATCCATTCTTTGTACCTGAACAGCATTCAATATCAATTCATTTGTATTTTCATCAAATGAATAATCCGCTTTAATTTCCGGCTGGCCTGCTTTATATATCCACTCTTCAAAAAACCATGTTAAGTTTGCAGGCATTTGGTCCAGCAAAGGGTCATCAATAGCATTATGCAGGGCATCTGCAAAATTTTTAGTGACAACAGGCTTAAACTGATTTTGGGTAATATAAATATTCATGGTCTTCCTGAATTTTTCATCGCCAATCATCCAGCGAAGCATATTAAGCACAACTGAACCTTTATCATATGTATTTGCTGTTGGTCCGCTCCGGGTATAAATGGGCCTGCGTGAAAGTGAATCTGCATTCAATGCCTCATTACCGTTACGGTAAATATTATAATCAAACTCATCTTTTCCAAGCTCATGCTCCCTGTAGAGGCACTGAAAATATGTAGCAAAGCTTTCATTAAGCCATATCTCATTCCAGTTTTTGCAGGTAACAACATCGCCCCACCACTGGTGCGCAAGCTCATGGGCTACAAGCCCGGTGGCTGAATAATCAGGCTCGGTCTTTTCATCATAAACAGAGCCTTCAAAAAGCACAACAGCGCCGGTATTTTCCATTCCCCCGTAGATAAAATCCTGCACAGCAACCTGGCGGAACTCACCCCACGGGTAACGGTACCCAATGTATTCCGAAAAGAATTTCATAATATCAGCAGTCTGCCGGTATGAGTTCTGCCCCCATGATTTTTTACCCGGGGGCACGTATGAAATTATCGGAATGCCGTCCCATGATGTGCTGATTGTATCCCACTGACCTATTCCTAACATTACCAGATAAGAAACATGCGGTTTATCGTTTACCCAGTGCCAGGTGGTATAATTAAGCTTATCTGATTTTTCCTTTAATACACCATTTGAAATTGTTTGATACTGGCTGCTAACTGTTACAAGCATTTCAGTTGTTGCCATATCATTCGGGTAATCGTAACAGGGGAACCAATACCTGTTATCTTCGCCTTCGCCCTGGCTCCATACTTCATATCTTTTGTCAGGGAATTCAGCAGTTGGTGAAATAAAATATAAACCTTTTTCGGGATTTGTTGTATTGTAATGGATAATAAAATTCAGTGTATCGGATAAATTATAGCTGCTATCCAGGTAGATTTTCAGTTTGGATTTATTGTAATCAAACTTAAGGGTTTTCAGGTAATATCCGGTTCTTTTTGTTTTACCAACATAGCTGATAATCATCGGGCCATTTGGATCAAGCTCAACATTTTTTATATTCATTCCAGCAGCATCAAGCTCAAAACCGGTGAAATTTTCTTCAGCTGTTACAAGTTTTATAAAAGCCTTTCCGGTTACAAATTTTTCCACCGGATCAACTGAAATATCCAGCTTTATATGCTGAACGTCAAAATTGCTTTTGCGTTCTGTGGGCTCCTGCCCGAACATTTGTGAATAAACATTAAAATTAAAAATAACGGTAAGCAGCAGAATATAAACCGGGTTGTAAAATCGTTTCATAACTTGCGGGCTTTTAATTTATTGAAAATAAAATTACTCCTCAAAATAAAAAAGGGGAATTTATCCCCTGAATAATTTTCAAAGCATCTGTAGCCGCAGCCTTCAGGCTGCGTTACACGAACGCAAGCTAAAGCTTGCGGCTACGAAACAACCTTTTGAGACAGCCCTTTTAAAAATTCTTAATTCTTAATTCCTAATTCTTAATTCCTAATTGTCACTATCCACCCAAACGCCATCCTGCTTCATAAGCTCAATCAGCTTATCCAATGCTTCGGCATAGGGAATCCCCCGCTCAATTACTTCTTTTCCGCGGTAAAGAGATATCCATCCCGGACCTGAGCCGACATAGCCGTAATCGGCATCAGCCATTTCTCCCGGACCGTTCACGATACAGCCCATGATGGCAATTTTTACACCTTTCAGGTGGTCAGTCCGCTTTTTTATCATGGCAGTTGTTACCTGCAGGTCAAACTGCGTTCTGCCGCAGCTTGGGCAGCTTATATACTCTGTTTTGGAGATCCTTGTCCTGGTTGCCTGCAGAATGCCAAAGCTTACCCGGTTAATAACATCAATATTATTATCAGCTTTTATCCAAATACCGTCGCCCATTCCGTCTATCAAAAGAGCACCGCAATCTGCTGCGCTGTCAATGGTCAGGTCTTCATCATCCCTGCCGGTGTAACTTCGTGATAATATCACCGGTGTTTCTATTCCCCGGTTCATCAGCTCAATAAATATCCTGCGCTCCTCAGCCATTCCATGGCTGTTGCTTGTATTTACAACAAGCACGCAGAATTTATCAGATTTAACAGCATTCAGGAGTTCTTCAGTAATATCATCAATTGTAACAGAAACAAAATTTATGCGGTATGATCTTCTTTCTGCTCCAATATACTCTTTTGCAGTAAACAGCGGGAATGATTCCGCTTTATCTTCAAGTGTTTTCCAGTAACTGTAATTAAATATTTTCTTTAATGTGCCGGGCAGTGCGAAGGGCAGGTCTTTGCTTCCCAGGTATATAAAATCCGGCGCCATATCGCCGATGTTCCATTTATCCAGCCCGGCTGAATAGCTGTAGGAAATTTTTTCCAGTGATGATGGTTCGGCAAATTTTCCGGCATCTATACTTAATATAACAACAGGTACATGATGATTGCCGATTTTATCGGTTTCATATGTTTTCCTGCGCTGATATGAAAATGGATCATATGGAATTTCAGATCCTGAAATTTCGGATTGCGGATTTAAGATTACGGATTGACTTTTGTTATCATAATCCGAAATCGACAATCCGAGATCCGCAATTGGTGTGTGTGATTGACGATTATTATACCGCTCTACAATCCTTTTACAAACCGGAATTTCAAATTCCGGGTCTTCTGTCAAAGAAACCCTGATAGTATCTCCAAGGCCGTCTTCAAGCAAAGTGCCTATACCTACTGATGATTTTATCCTGCCGTCTTCGCCGTCCCCTGCTTCAGTCACACCTAGATGCAGCGGGTAATCCATGCCTTCTTCAATCATTTTATTAACAAGCAGCCGGTAAGCTTCAACCATTACCTGCGTGTTTGAGGCTTTCATGGAAAGGATTATTTCATGGTAATTATGCTCGCGGCAAATCCTTACAAACTCAAGCGCTGATTCCACCATTCCAACAGGTGTATCGCCGTAGCGGTTCATAATCCTGTCGCTAAGCGAGCCGTGGTTTGTACCAATACGCATTGCAGTGCCGTATTCTTTGCATAACTTTACAAGCGGTGAAAATTCTTCATAAATCCTTTCCAGCTCTTCATTGTACATTTCATCTGTAAAGCTGAAGACCTTGAATTTCTTTTTATCGGCGTAGTTGCCGGGATTAACGCGGACCTTTTCTACAATCCTTGCAGCAATTTCAGCAGCCTCCGGCTTAAAATGAATATCAGCAACCAAAGGAGTATCATATCCCCTTTTGCGAAGCTCATTTTTTATGTTTTCCAGATTTTTTGCTTCCTTAACTGCCGGAGCAGTTATTCTGACAAGCTCGCTTCCCGCTTCGATCATTCTGATTGACTGCTCAACCGTACCGATTGTATCCATCGTATCGGTTGTTGTCATAGACTGCACCCTTATAGGATTGCTGCCGCCGATACCAACATTGCCAACCATCACTTCCCGTGTCTTAAAGCGGGAATATTTAGTGAGTGAATTGCAGTAAAGCTTATTTTGAGTAATTATTTCCATTCCGGTTTTTTATGGTTTAAGGGAAAACAAATTTAATGCATTTTTTTGCTTGCTTCAAATAGAATGCGTTTTTCTTCTTCCGTAAGGTTCTGGTAACCATCTTTACCTATCTTGTCAAGTATTTCATCAATTCTTTCCTGAGTAATAATTTCACCTGTTTTATTATCTTTTGAATAATACTCAGCATCGCTTATTTCGTCTCCGCCGCTGACTGTATTGTATTTTTCATAATACCTGTTGCGATATATATTTGTGGGCCTGTTCTGTGTCACTTTCGGTTTTTTATCGAACCTGAAAAGGTCATTGATGTTGTTCCTTGTAATAAGAAGGTATACAAATCCTATCAAACCGCCGCCCAGGTGTGCAAGATGCGCTACACCGGTATTGCTGCCTACAGAAAGCAGCTCTATTGCCATATATATTATCACAAAGTATTTAGCCTTTATAGGGAAAAGGAAATACAGGAAAATTTCCCTGTTGGGAAAAAGCATACCGAATGCAACAAGTATTCCGTAAACCGAACCTGAAGCCCCCACTGTCGGCAGGTTTAAGCCGGTAAATAACGGTGTAAGAAAAATTGTAGCAAATCCGGCACCAACACCGCACATTAAATAATACATTAGGAATTTTTTAGAGCCCCAGATATTTTCCAGCTCCATCCCGAACATCCATAATGCAAACATATTCATGAACAGGTGCCAGAATCCGCCGTGCATGAACAGGTAAGTTATAAGCTGCCACGGGTAGAAAGGAAAAACCTCGCTCCTATCGGATTGAGCGCAAAATATTTCAGGAAAAAAATTGAAAGCGGCACACCCCCAACTTTAAATCCGGCAAATATGAAATGCTGAAAAATAAATATTGCAATATTGGATATAAGCAGGTATTTAATAACAGGCGGGAAAAATGAAAATCCGCCGAACATTGAAGGCCTGTTAAACCTCATGTTGTGATTTCTGTACCTGTCGTTTTGTGAGTTAAATAATCTCAATTATAAATTAATGTTCTGTATATTTTACTGTTCTATAAATATTACTTCAGCTTGGGCTTTTTCCAGGTCCTCAGGAAAATCTATTTCCATGCACTTATATTCTGAAACATCTACTGCATACATACTGTTCCCTGCATCATAAAGCTCCTGGAAAGATGCTTCATAGAACTCATTTACATTGTTTTCCAGGGTGATTTTCCGTTCCAGAACTTCCCCCAGTTTACTGAAAAAACCGTAAGAAAACCGCTCAATTCCAATAGATTCGCCGTAACTTGCTGCAGGATCAAGATGTTTTCCAATATGGCTAATTTTGTTGCTACTATCAATTATAACTTTAATCTCCTCATCACCCAGCTTATGGGTACTTTTAACTGCAAGGCAGTCAGCTTTTCCGGATGAGAAAAGCTTTGAAATTATTCGGTAATCAAACAAAATATCGCTGTCAAGCAGTATTGAATCACCGGTAATATAATCTTTTGTCATCCACAATGAATAACTGTTATTGTTATTTTCATAATCACTGTTTGTGATATAAGTAATATCCAACCCGGGAAATTTTCCGGATATATGCTCTTTTATCATATTTTCCCTGTAACCCGTTACCATTACAAAACTTGTTACGCCGTTTTTTAGGATATTATTAATTGTCATTTCCAGCAGTGTTTTTCCGCCGACCTTTAAAAGACATTTTGGCTGAGTATCAGTTAACGGCCTGAGCCTTTTTGCAAGTCCCGCTGCCAGTATAATTGCCTGCATTATTACTTTCAGTATTTAAATATTATTAAACAGCAAAAATACTTAAAATACTGTAGATAATCAGTGGAGTAAAAAAGAATATATTACAAGATTTAAAAAGTTTCTATATTTGGAGAATATATGCGTTTACAACTTTTTGAGTTCGAAGATTATGACTGGTTCCCGGATTTTATCCGGCACGGGCAGACAGATTATCTTCATTTTATGATCAGCCTCTTTAAAGTTTACAAACCTGCTGCTATACCGCTAAAAGAGCTAATAGAATCAACCGGGATCACAGAAATTCAGGATGTTTGTTCAGGCGGCGGGGGCGGAATGGATACTTTAAGGGATGAGCTGGAAAAAATTACAGGTAAAGATATAAGGATAACATTAAGCGATAAATATCCCAATAAGGAGGCATTCGAAGAGTTAAAAAAAGCTTCCGGAGGTAAAATAAATTACATAGAACAACCTGTAGATGTTTTAAACAGCAATACAGGCCCGGACAGGATCAGAACAATTTTTTCGGCATTTCATCATTTTAAGCCGGCTGATGCAGAAAAAATAATTGCTGATGCTGTAAAGAACAAATCTCCGCTGGCAATTTTTGAAGGAGCAGAAAAAAATCTAAAGAACTTTATTGGTATTCTAATTTTTACACCTGTAATATTTTTTTTATTACCCCGTTCATGAAACCTTTCAGGTTAAGCAGGTTATTTTTTACCTATATAATACCTCTTATTCCGTTTGCAACAACCTGGGACGGGATAGTATCGGTATTAAGAATGTATTCAGCCGTTGAGCTGATGAAGATGGCAAAAGAAAACAGCAGCAATGATTATAAATGGAAAACAGGAATATTGAAAAATAAACTTGGCACAGGAATAACATATTTAACAGGCTATTGTTCAAATTAAATTTATAAATAAGTGGAATTATTAAAAATCATTACACTGATAGTTCAAATGGGGATGCCTTTAACTTTCCCTGATGGCGATGCCTCGCTGCAGCAGCCGCTGGCTGATAAAATTGAGGTCATTTGCAAAGACCCGCAGTACAGCACACCGGAAAAGCTGCATGAGCTGAAGAATAACCCTAAATTCAAAAAAACAAAATCTTCTATATTCACTAAGGAAAATACCAAGAACCTGTATATTTTCCTTACTCACATTGATTCTACCCACTTATACCTGGAAGACTGCGATTACAGCCTGCTTAAATTCCTGAGGCATAAAACAGTAAAACAGAATCTTGGTTATAAAGTGGTTGATTCAGCCACATATTTTGTTAATGAAGAAAAGCTGAGACTGGTAAGGTGGAATAAGGGAATAAATATGAAGATGTTCGAAAACAACACTGTTTTTGAAACAACAATAGATAATTACATTGAATACTGGGAATGCAGCAATAAGTTTGATTATTCACCCAAATACCCCTATACTTATCCCAAAAGAACACCTTTGCGCATGAATTATACAGATGAACAGAACGAAGACCTTGCATATATACTTAAAAACCCGATAATGGTATTTTCAATAATGCCGTTTGATGATATGACATACGACCTGCCTTATAATCTTGAAGCTTCTTCAAGAAAAGAGGAGCTTGAAACAGCTTCCGGAAAAAATATCGACGGTACGGGAATAGACCTAGATAACGATAAGATACTTGATGCTTTCTGGTTCAATGAAGTGCAGGACAGCCAGATAATAGAAGTAATAACAAGATTATATGTTAATTTAGAAGGCAAATGGATTCCAATATGGTACACTTACTTCAGGGAAATGTAATTTTAGAGCGGTAATAAAATGATAAATGCAGTGATTTTTGATATGGACGGTATCATTATTGATTCAGAACCGTTCTGGAAGGAAGCTGAGATAGGTATCTTTAACAAGCTTGGCGTACCGTTAACTCCGCAAATGTGCGAAACAACTACCGGTATGCGGCTGATCGATGTTTCTAAGCTGTGGTATAAAGAATATCCCTGGGACATTAATAAAGAACCGTTTGAAAAAGTCAATAATGATATCGTTGAAGCATTGATAGTATCGATAAAAAACAGGGGAACAATAAATAAAGGAATAATTGAACTGCTTGAGTTCTTAAGAACAAAAAATATTCTTTTAGCTCTTGCATCTTCGAGCGATAAAAAAATAATTGATGCAGTTATTGATAAATTCGGTATCATGAAATATTTTAAAGTAATTCATTCGGCTGAATTTGAAAAATACGGCAAGCCGCATCCCGCAATTTATTTAAACACGGCAGAAAAGCTGGGAACAGACCCGGTGAACTGCCTGGCAATAGAAGACTCATTTAACGGTGTGCTTGCTGCTGCTGCCGCAAGAATGAAAGTAGCTGCAATCCCCGACCTTTACAATTTTTACAATCCAAAATTCAATATAGCAGATGTAAGATACAGAAAAATTTCTGAACTTACCGAAGAAGAATTTAATAAACTTAATAATTTATAAAAATGCTAATAGCAGTAGCGGGTCCGTACTCTGCTGAAAGCGAACAGCAAAAAGCTGCAAATCTTAAAGCTATGAATGCCGCAGCTGCAGAAGTTTACAGGAAGGGGCATATACCTGTGATCGGGGTAAATGCATCGCTGTATGTTGCTGATGAACTTCCGGATTTAAACAGGAAAAAAGTTATTTCCGATATCTCATTTGCTGTTGTTGAGCGCTGTGATGCAATTTTAATGACCGGTTCATCTCCTGGCGCAGATATAGAGCGCAAGCTTATTGAAGAAAAAGGGCTGCCGGTATATTATTCCATTGATGACATACCGGAGGCAAAATGAATCCGGATATACCATTTTATACTCACATATTAATATTCATAATATGCGGAATTCTTACCTGGTTTATTTTCTATGCACTAAACTATGCCCTGAATGAAATAAAAGCCATACAGATTACCCGTAAAAAATATTTTTTATTTACAGCATTAATTATTTCAGGCTGGCTGGCAATTACTGCTTTTATCGCTCTCAACGGTACACTGCTTGATTTTGTTTCTGTACCTCCGAAGATAATCCTATTAATAATTCCCCCGGTTCTTGCAATCAGTTATTTAAGTAATTCTGAAAGGGTGAATAAATTGATTGAAACAATACCTGTTTCCTGGTTTGTTTATATTCAATCGTTCAGGGTATTAATGGAATTAATGTTATGGCTGTTATTCATTTCAAATGTAATACCGGTTCAGATGACATTTGAAGGATTAAATTATGATGTATTAACCGGTTTAAGCGCTCCTTTGATTGGTTATTACTGCCTGACCATCAATAAATGGCCCAGAATAGCCGCGGTTCTGTGGAATATTGCGGGGCTTCTGCTGGTTACAAATATATTTATTGTTTCGGTACTTTCAACACCCACACCAATGAGGCAGTTTTTTAACGAACCTGCAAACACTATGATAGCATATTTCCCCAATGTATGGATAGCTGCATTTATTGTTCCGTTTGCCTATTTTATGCATATACTTTCACTTAAACAGATTATTAAATTCGGAAAACAAATTTAAACAGTGTATTTAATTGGTGAAGACAACTCTTGAAACTGAAAGATTAATTTTAAGGACTCTTTCACTTGAGGATGCAGAAGAGCTTTACAGGTTCAGGACAGAAAATGCTGAATTTTTCAAACCATGGAGTCCTTTATACCATAAAGATTATTTTACTCCTGAATATCACAAAAACAATCTGGTTCAGATAGAATCAGATATACTTAAAGGCAGCCTGGTACAGTTTGGTGTTTATACTAAAACTGCACCGGAAAAGATGATTGGTTCAGTGGTTTTTTCAAATATTATAATGGGGCCATTTAAATCCTGTTTTCTGGGTTACAGGATTGATAAAGATGAAATAAATAAAGGTTATGCAGCAGAAGCTATAACTGCAGGATGCAATTATATGTTTACTCAAAGGAAGCTTCACAGGATTGAAGCCAATATTATACCCAGAAACACTGCTTCAATTAGAGCTATAGAAAAAGCCGGGTTTGTGCATGAAGGAATATCAAAAAAGTATCTGAATATTAACGGAGTATGGGAAGACCATCTGCATTATGTTCTGTTAAACGATGAATTGGAAGTAATTAATTAAGGCTTTCGATTTTAAAAGGCATCAGTGCTTCTTCTACTGAACGGGCATCAGGGAAATAAGATACAATTTTCTGCAGCACTTCATCAAGTATAGCATCAGGGCAGGAAGCGCCGCTTGTGAGGATTATTTCTACCGGTTTATCTGCAACAGATTGCAGCCAGCGTTTTGTTAATACTTCTTTGCTGTTATGTATATTATAATGATTTATTTCATTTTCAGAAATAATTTTATCTGCTCCTGAAATAAAATATACGGGCAGCTTTTCTTCGCAAAGCTCAACAATATGGCTTGTATTAGAGCTGTTATAACCGCCGACAACAATCGCAAAATCACCGCCTGCATCAAGCAGTCCCATTGTTGCCTGCTGGTTATCATAGGTTGCATAGCATAATGTATCGCTTGTATCTGCATAATGTTCTTTAAGGTTTTGTTCTCCGTATTTTTTTATAAGCGTTTCTTTTATCATATCTGCAATAGCCTGTGTTTCTGTTGCAAGCATTGTTGTCTGGTTTACTACACCTAAATGTGCAAGATCTTTTTCAACATCAAAGCCTTTTGAATATTTCCCTTCAAAATAATTATAAAACTCTTCCTTTGATACTTTTCCAAGGATAATATCGCATAAATATTTTGTTTCTTCTAAATTCCTGACTATCAATGTAGGCGAGTTCTGCTTTGAATGGGAAAAAGTTGCAATGGTTTCTTCGTGGTTATATTTACCGTGAACTATTATGGTATAGTTCTTTTTGCCCAGGGTTTCTGCCCGGTTCCAAACTTTTTCCACAAAAGGGCACGTTGTATCATATTTATAAGGATCAATCCCCCTTTGGGAAAGCAGTTCCTGTATCTCCAGCGTTGTGCCGAAAGCAGGAACAATAACAATATCATCGGCATTTAGCTCATCCCATTCAATTAACTGCTTTCCATTGTGCTCACGTAAAAATCGCACTCCCCTGGCACTAAGGTCTGCATTTACGCTGGGGTTATGGATCATTTCACTAAGCAGGAAAACCCGCTTCCCGGGATTCTGTTCAAGCGATCTGTAGGCAATCTCTATGGCGTTTTCAACGCCGTAACAGAATCCGAAATGGCGTGCAATTAAAAATTTGACCGGTCCGAAATCAAGAACAGAAGGTGTATAGTCTTTTTTTTCTTGGATCAGTTACTTTCCGAGAATTCTTAACAACAGAAATTACAGGGCTGCGGTAATATATGGGAATATCAAATTTCTTCATTGTTATTGACGCTGATTACGCAGATTTTTATGATTTTTTGAAAGAACCTTCCTTTTAAATTCTATCTTATTACCAAAATTTATTAATAATCCAACTTCAATATCTGTTGCTTTAAGATAGTTCACAAGCTGAACTTCATGAATTTTATTCAAAGCCTCTATTGCTTTCAATTCTATTATTACTTTTTCATTTACTAAAATATCACAAAAATAATCACCAATTATCTCGCCTTCGAAGTAAACTTTCACGGGATGCTCGCATCTGATATCAAATCCTTTTTCTCTTAGTTTTTTTGTTAAAGCTTTTTTATAGACACTTTCAAGAAAACCACTCCCCAATGCATTATAAACAATAAATGCCTGACCTATTATTTCTTCAGTTAGTTCAGAATGAAGATAATTATCTTTATCTTTTATCATATCTATCAGCGGTATCTGTGTCAGTTTTTTATCATTGGCATTTTAATTCCGAATTTCTTTTCATTTTCTATTGCCTGTTCATACCCGGCATCTGCATGCCTTACTATACCCATACCCGGGTCATATGTTAACACTCTTTCCAATCGTTCTTCAGCCTCTTTGGTTCCGTCTGCAACAACAACCATGCCGCTGTGGATAGAAAGTCCAATCCCCACGCCGCCTCCGTGATGAAGCGATACCCAGCTTGCGCCGCCAACGGCATTCAACGCAAAATTCAGGATTGGCCAGTCTGCAATTGCATCAGAACCATCCTTCATTTTTTCGGTTTCGCGGTTCGGTGATGCAACGCTGCCGCAGTCCAGGTGGTCGCGCCCTATCACAATAGGGGCTTTTACTTTTCCTTCGCGCACAAGGTCATTGAATATTTTCCCCATCTTTGCCCGCTCTCCGTAACCCAGCCAGCATATCCTTGATGGCAGTCCCTGGAAATGAACTTTCTTCTGCGCATTGTCTATCCACCTGGCAAGCGCTTTGTTTTCTGGAAAAGTTTTAAGCACGTATTCATCGGTTGTATAAATATCATCCGGGTCGCCGCTTAATGCTGCCCAGCGGAACGGACCCTTGCCGTCACAGAATAAAGGGCGGATATATTCCGGAACAAAACCCGGAATATCGAATGCTTCTTTGAATCCGTTATTAAATGCTTCTCCGCGGATATTATTGCCGTAATCAAACACTATCGAACCGCGCCGCAGGAATTCATGCATTGCACGGCAATGCTCAACAACTGTTTTTCGGGAAAGTTCAATATACTTTTCGGGATTTGATTTACGGAGCCTGAATGCTTCTTCCAGTGTCATTCCCATAGGTACGTAACCGTTCAGCATATCATGCGCTGATGTCTGGTCAGTAACAACATCTGGTACAATGTTCCTTTTTAATAATTCTGGCAAAACTTCACCGGCATTGCCAACAAGTCCTATTGATCTTGCATCTTTATTTTCCTTTGCACTCAATACCAGTTCAATTGCTTCATCCAGATTATCTGTAATTATATCACAATATCCTGTATCAATTCTTTTTTGTATCCTGGAGCGGTCAACATCAATACCTAAAATAACAGCCCCGTTCATTGTAGCAGCAAGAGGCTGGGCACCTCCCATTCCGCCAAGCCCGGCAGTTAAAATAAATTTCCCTGAAAGTTCACCTTTAAAATGTTTATCTGCACAGGCTGCAAAAGTTTCATATGTACCCTGCAGAATGCCCTGTGAGCCGATATAGATCCATGAGCCGGCAGTCATCTGCCCGTACATTGTAAGGCCCAGCGCATCAAGCCTGCGGAACTCATCCCAGTTTGCCCAAGCAGGCACAAGCTGTGCATTTGAAATTATCACCCTTGGCGCGTTAATATGAGTTTTAAATATTGCAACCGGTTTACCTGACTGTACAAGCAGTGTTTCATTTTCTTCAAGTGATTTAAGCGATTCAATAATTTTTTCGTAACATTCCCAGTTCCTTGCAGCTTTGCCGCCTCCGCCGTACACAATTAAATCTTCGGGGCGCTCTGCAACATCGGGGTCTAAATTGTTCATTAACATACGCATAGCTGCCTCTGAAATCCAGTTTTTGCAGGAAAGCTTTGAACCATGCGGTGCTTTTATAGTTCTTTTTGACATAGTAATTAATAGATTATTTTCAAAAATAAGGGTTTTATTAAATGAATAACAGGTGTAAATGAAGTTACTTTTTACTTTACTTTAGGCAATTCCAGCGAAGTATCAATTTTTTCCTGCTGGCGCCAGATAGCCTGGCATGGAAATTTATTTTCATACAGCGCCCTGC
The DNA here is from genome assembly GCA_001567545.1 of Candidatus Tepidiaquacellales bacterium OLB5. Taxonomy (GTDB): domain Bacteria; phylum Bacteroidota; class Ignavibacteria; order Tepidaquicellales; family OLB5; genus OLB5. The sequence continues at coordinate 12,868 of LLZO01000313.1, read as the reverse complement.
TCATCATAACTGAATCTACACCAAACTTTTCCAGTTCCTGTATTTTTTTAAGATCAGCATAACTTGATATACCGCCTGCGGCTGTTACTTTTAATCCTGTTTCAACTGCTATTTGCTTTAACCCTTCAACATCCGGACCTGAAAGCGTACCAACCCTAGATACATCCTGGTAAATTATCCTTTCAACACCAAGCTTTTTCATTCCGAGTGCAAATTCAAGAGCGTGAATATCTGTAACATTTCCCCAGCCGTCTTTAACCAGGAATCCATTCCTGAGATCAATACTGATAGCAACCTTGCTTTTACCGAATTCATCAAGGACTTTCTTTACAAGATCAATATTATCAATAGCAGAAGTACCAATAACTATCCTGTAAACTCCAAGTTCTTTTATAAGCTGGTTTGCAATTTCAAATGACCTTATACCCCCGCCAAGCTGTATAGGTACCCCAACAGACTCTGTGATCTCCTTTATCAGCTCATAATTCTTACGCTTGCCTGAAACAGCGCCGTCAAGATCGGTAATATGAATTACTTTGGCATTTTCCTTTCGGAAAAGCTTAGCCATGTTCAGCGGACTTTCGGAATAATATACAGTTTTATCCTCAAGCCCTTCAACCATTCTGACAGACCTGCCGTTTCTTATATCTATTACGGGAATAACGAGCATTTTAAATTAATTGATTTTATTAAGTGTTTTTATTGTATATTCATATATATATATGTTGTTACCGGAATAATTACCAGTTTCATATTCATAAAAATAATAAAATTTTACATTTTTATTATTCATAAACAACCCGGGAATTTGGTGAATACCGTACCTTAAAACCCAGGCACCATTATATTCACCCGGTAAATCTTTAAAAAAAACCATTGAGCCTTCAGGCAGTTGTTCGGTTTCCTTAATTATTTCACTTAAGGTGTTTTTTGAAATTTCTGATGCCTTGATCCAGTTTGCTTCTTTCAACTCAAGATTATAGATATTATATGTAAATATAATAAAAATAATTGACCATAAAAATAATTTACTTTTACTGTATTTTAACTTAAACAGGAAGTTTATAAACATCAGCCAAAAAGCGGCAGATGGCAGGTAAAGGTACCTTTCATATCCTGCAATCCACAAATATGATGATGATACTATCAAAATAAAACATATTAAAATTATATTTAGTTTATTTTTGCTTTTTAAAACAGCAAAATAAAAGACAAAAGATAAAACAATTGATATTATAACCTGCGGCTGGTCAGCTAATAATAGCTGGAAGGTATCAGAAAAATTATTTCCGGCAGATCTATAAATTATTTTTATTGATGAAAAGTCAAGCGAAAATAAAAATGCTGTAAATGTAAATATGATATTTTTAACAGATTCTTTGATAATTGTAACGGTATTATTAGTGGTGCTTAAATTTTCAAACTCAGGGAAAAAAATTAACCTGACAGTTAAAATTGCGGCAGTAACACCTATTAACGCCCAGTAATCCTTTATAATTGATAAAATCTTTTTCCTGAACAATAAAATTTCGCTAAAAAATATTAAGGGAATAAATGTAACTGCAGTTTCTTTGGATAACATACATAAGGCATAAAAAAAGAAGATGAAGTAAAAATACTTTTTCTTTTTATCAAAATTAAATCTCAAATAAAAATAAAATGATAAAAGATAAAAGAATGAAAACAAAAGTTCATGCAATTCGGAAAAATAAACAATTGTTTCTACATGAATATAATGTATACAGAATAAAAATGATGATAAAAATGAAACGAGATAAATCTTATTAGTATCATAATTGCTGTTGAATTTACTGAAAACTATAATCGCTGTTCTGAATAATAATACACAGAATGCTGCATTCATCACGTAATTCAGTATCCTGTATGGAGCCGGTTCAAGCTCAAAGATAAGATAAATAAAACGATAAAGTAATAATGGAACAGGTATAAAATGGAAATTTTCCTGCAGCTTTGCTTTAGAAATAACTTCAAGCCTTACAAAATCATCAAGCACATAAAAATTACTTAAGCTTGAACCATATAATAATAAGGTAACAGCAAAGAAAAAGAAAAAAAGCAGATAGTTTACGTATCTGCTTTCAAATATTTTTAAAATAAGCATTATTTTCTTACAACAGCAACCTTACCGGTACATACTTTACTCCCGTCTTTATTATAACCAACAATTATATATATACCGGAAGAAACGTAGTTCCCATAATTATCTTTTCCGTCCCAGTTAGCAATTCTGCCTCCAGGAGTTTCAAATTCTGCAACCAATACTCCGCTAATTGATAAAATTTTTACAGTTGATTCTTCGACTAAACCGTCAATTTTAAGCAAAGATGAACCCGGCAACAAAAACGGATTTGGTCCTGCTTTTATTTCTGTACACTCTGTTAACGGCTTTATTGCAATTGTTTGATATGAAACTATTCCCTTATCAGAACCAAAATAAACCTTCCCTGTATTTTTATCTGCTTTTACGGATGTTATTTTGTTATCTATTATCGGTGAGTTAGATGTATTAAATCTGTTCAGCAATGTTGAGCCATCAGGGGATACATATATTAACCCGTCAGAAATTGTTCCCAGCCATTTATTATTAAGCGCATCAACATCTATTGAAAGTACATTTTCGGTAAGCGGCGTACTTATTCCGTTTTCAATAATTCTCATTTTAAATAAAGTAGGAACAGTTCCGGGACTGTTAATGACCTGTTCCGGATTTGGAATAATTATCACACCATTATTTGTTGCTATCCATACTTCACCGTTATTATCTATAATCAAACCATTTACCTGGCTAACATCAGTGCCTAATTGCGGGTATGTTATTATTCCGCCTGTTGGACTGGTATTTTCATTAAAATAAATGACTCCCCTAATATTTCCTTCAACAGGATGAAGTGTAGCCCATTTGGTATTATAGTTATCAACAACTAAAAAAGTGCCGTGAAAGTCATTTGGATTACCAATTGGTGTTGGATAACTGACCCCGGATGTAAAATTTACAAAATTATTCTGTACTCTGTTATTTAATACCCATAAATTCCCGCTGTTATCCTCATCGATACCGTTAACTAGAACAAAACCCGGATTTCCAAATGGCTGCAGAATTGAATTCGTTTCATCATACCTCGTCAGGTCATTTCCGTTTATTTTTAAAAGTCCGTTACCAAAACCGGCTACCCAGATATCTCCATTTAAAGCAGGGTAAGTAAAGACCCAGCCGCAGCAGCCTGTACCCATCACAGGGAACTCATTACTTGTGTAATTAAACCATGTGTCGCCTGTCAGCTTATAAATACCTGATCTGCTTTGCCAATCACCCAATGAACCTGAAACTGCCCAAACGTTTTGATTATTATCAACAGCAATATTGAAGTTTAAATTTGAAAATGGTCCGTTAGGAAAAACATAATTGTTTGTATTATTTCTGTAAACACTTACTCCGTTATTTACAGTACCAATTAACAGATCGCCGGCAGTATTTACTTTAAGTGAATTCACTTCTATACCGGTAAGGATAAGCTCTGCATTGTTTATGTTGCCGGAACTGACTTTAAAAATTCTGAAGTTGCTTTTATAGCCTTCATAATTAGTGTATGCAGAAAAATATAAAATACCGTTTGATACAGTCATTTTTCCTACAGGGTCGGTTAGCGGATTACCATTGTATAAAGGACTGTATGCGATCAGGGAACCGCCCTGAAAATAAACCATTCCGCTGTCAGTTCCTATGAATACCCTGTTATCAAAATAAGCAAGTGCATTTGACTGATTATCATTTAATACAGAATTTCCTGTAGTAAATGAATTCCAGTTTGAAGAAATAGGCAGGTTATTATTAATATTAGCATAAGCTATTCCGTTTTTGGTTGCTGCCCAAATTGTGTCATTTATTACCATTACATCATAAACAGGTGTCGGAGCTGCCAGGTTGCCAAACCTTGTATAAGGCTGATCAACAAACTGGAACTGCGGTATACTGAATTTTACTATGCAGAACTCCGTTGCAAAGAACTTCAGATTATTATATTCATAAAATGCATTAATTCTTTTGGATGGTTCCGAAGAAGTAAGGATATCGGTTATTTGCTGCCATACCTGGTTTTGCGGATTATAAACACTTATAGAACCATCAAAAGCGCCGGCCCAAATTTTACCGTCATTGCCAACATTAACTGCAGTAAGCTCATTCGATCTTAAGCCGTCAAGAGATGTGTATTTACGTACAGAAGATAAATTCCCTGCATCAAAGCTGAAAAGTCCGCCTGATGACGCAGACCAAACCATATTATTGCCTAAAGAAATACCCTTAACTTCCCTTAATGAAGTATAAATATTCCAGCTGCCTGATGTATTCTGTGAATACAGTGAACAGCTAATAACAAATAAAGCTGTTAAGATTACAAGTTTTTTCAGCATATTAATAATATTAAATTAAAGAAAGTGTAGAGGTATTAACTATATGTTTTCCGGATATAATTATTTTAATTTGGTTTGTGTTCAGCAGTGTTTAGATTAATTCGTTTAAAGCCAGTTCAAGTTCATTTTTTGTGTGTTCATCACTTTGTGATGATGCAACGTAAATTCCCTTTTCATATATTTTTTTTGCGGAATTTTCATCACCCATCAATTCATACGTTTTGCCAAGCTGGTAATATACTGCAACATAATTGGGGTCCATGGCTATTATCTCGTTAAAAGTATTTTTCGCATCATCCAGCTCGTTTACAGATAAATATTCAAGTCCTATTGCATACCTGGCGAAAGTGTCACCCGGATCGGATTCCAGTACTTTTTTAAGGCTTTCAATTCTTTCGCTGTTCATAATATAATTTAAGCAACTTAAAACAAAAATAAAAATAATAAAAGAGTAAAAAAATGCAACAAATTATTAATTATAAATTTATAAAGGTAAATTTTCCAGTTCTTTAGCAATTTCAATGTCTTTTTCGGTAATTCCGCCTGCAGAATGTGTTGAAAACGATACTTCAATTTCCCGGAATTTCATTAAAATAAAATCAGGATGATGGTTTTTTCGCTGGCAAATACCGCCGATTGCGGTTACAAATCCCATTGCAGCCGGGTAATTTTTAGCTGAAAATATTTTCTTTATGGATTTACCATCATATTCCCAGCCGGGTAGCTCTGTTAACAACCTTTTTATTTCTTCTTCTGGTAATTTATCCATTCAAACCGTTATTAAAAAAAGGGCAGTTTTTACTGCCCTTTTAAATATTTATTTTACGAGGATCATTTTTCTTGTATCAGAATAATTACCTGATACTATATTATAAAAGTATACTCCGCTTGCAAGATTAGAGCCGTCAAAAGTTACAGCGCTGTTCCCTGCTTCTTTGATATCATTCACCAGTGTTTTTACTTCCCTGCCTGTGATATCGTATACTTTTAATGTTACCAGTCCTTTAACGGGGATACTGAAATTAATAACTGTAACCGGGTTAAACGGATTCGGGTAGTTCTGGCTTAAGCTGAAACGGTACGGATCTGAATTCAATGTATTGTTATCAGCCTGTTCATCAGCAGCATTAATAACCGGGAATTCAATATACGAGCTGCTGTTAAGGTACATATAGTTATACCCGTTTTTCAGTACAGGCAGAACAAACGGATTTGTTCCAAGGAACCACTGGTCATCAGCATGGGTATCCAGATTTGTAACAATAACTTTTATTCGGTTTCCTGATTTAAAAATATGCGAATGAGCCTGTCCTTCAAAATTAGCTGTCCTTCTGGAATTAGCCGTATAATTCCTGTCGGTATAATTTATCCTGTTGATAAGCTTTTCCTTGCCGTTAGGCAGTACTTCCAGTACCTGGAAATTGTACTGTGTAAATGTTGATGCTGAAGACAGGTAGTTCAGATTAACTTTCGGAATTCCTACCCACTTTTTATTTGAGCTAAGTACAGGGCTTGTAAAGACCCTTGTGTTCTTTTTGAATTTTGATGTAAATACTGTTCCTGTGAATTCTTCGTTCACAGCTTCTTCCATCGTTAACCCGCCTGTTACCTGGTTCCGGATCGCAACCCTTGTGTTATTGTTTGTTCCGGGGTTAACAGTAAGCCTGTTGTTGGTATTAAAATACAGTCTGTACTGAGAAGAAATGTTCTGCAGCGCTGTTACCGAGCTGTCATGCTGAAATGTCCAGTACAAACCGTTTACGGGATATAATGTTGAGGCATAATCATAGTTTGCCGCAGGCATTTTTACGCCGTTGTTCGGGAAAAGCCAGTAAAAGAACCAGTCATTAAAAAACTGCATATGCCAGGTATCTTCTGTGGGTGAGTTATCTCCCCCGTGCCCCTGAACAGCGCCAAGATAAAGATGAAATGTTGAGCCGGTATTTAATACCGATGCGCGCATTATGCCTGAAGCATTAAAGAACTTATCCTGCCATGAACCTTCCATTATCAGCGGAACGCGGTTGTTGGGGATCAAGTTCATAAAATCCCTGTTTTGCGGAAGCCAGAACGCAAGGCTATCCCAGTGATTTTTAGTTGAAGAGTATATCCAGTCGCTCATTCTTTCAACTTGCGGGGTATAGCGTGCTGTATCAGGTGTATATTCAACTGTCCACAATAATGTCATTTTAATACAGCCGTTCTCTATCCAGCTTGTTGCAAAGTTTGGCGGAGCCAGCGCGGAAATTATCGTCTTTACATTCATACCCATTGTGCATGCCATGTATGGAACAAGGCCGCCCTGTGAACCGCCCATTACAAGAATGTTATCGGGATTAATTCCGCCGGCAACATCCTGTTTAATGAAATTGATGAACTGGATCATATCCTGTGCTTCAGTTGTTGAAATCAGGTTTGATAAACCGGTTGAGTTACCCTGCCCGCGCATACTGAAAGTAGTTGTATAATAACCGTATTCGGCCTGCGCCTGCGCAAAACCTGCAAGGGTTTCCTTATTATCACCGTAACCGTGAACGAAAACTACTGTTGGCCAGCCGCCTGCAGGCGGTGTGCCCTGCGGAATGAACTTCAAAGCATCAAGGATAGTGCCATCACTTAAAGTGACCGTAAAATCAACCCTTGTTGCCGGAAGATTATCAGTCTGAGAATACTTTGGAAGCAGTTTCAGGAATTCGTAATTATCACGGGCTCTTTTTTGCTGTGAAAACAAATTTCCTGAAATAATAAAAATAGCCATTAAGGCTAAAATTGTGTATTTAGCTGATCTCATATTTAGTTTCCCTACTATATTATTCATAATTTAATAATTATGATTTATTGTTCCTATGCAATTTCGGAACATAAAATTGTGATTTATTTATGCACAAAAATAAACAAAGCTCTGAGCCGACAGAGCTTTGCAGTAGTAGTAACAGGCTTTTATTGCTCTGTTACGGGATAATGCTATATATTTGTGATATATAGCCTTACTCTTAATTGTTAAAATATTCTATGCTTTCCTTACCTGTTTATTACTGTAAAATAAATATCCCAATATCACAAACGGCAGAAGCAGAAAAACAAAGATCACGGGTAATATTAATAGTGACATAACATTTTCTTCCTTTCCGGTATTATCATTTTATCAAATTATATTTTTCTATTTTCAATTGCCGGGAAAGCAGAAACTTTCCCGGCATTTAAATTACAATTGTTTATTTTATTAATGTCATTTTCTTAACATCAGTGTAGCTTCCGGCGGTAAGCCTGTAGAAATAAACTCCGCTGGAAAGGTTCTGTGCATTGAACATTACATTATACGAACCGGGGTTTTGAACTGTATTTACCAGGGTCTGCACTTCCCTTCCGAGCAGATCATATACTTTAAGCTCAACATTCTGGGCTTCTGGTATTGAATACTGGATCATTGTTGACGGATTGAACGGATTCGGGAAGTTCTGTGATAAACTGAACGAAACCGGTGAATTATTTCCATTTTCATCTTCTTTGAACACAAGGTCAAATTTATCGCCTGAATTGTTCATTATTGGAAGCTCTACATATGAATTGCTGCTTAAATATACTGTATGGTCGCCATTCTTCATTGTAGGCAGAACAAACGGGTTTGTTCCGAAGAACTCAACATCAGTATGCGCCTTATCCAGATTTGTGATGATTATCTGTATTTTGCTTCCCTGCTGGAACTTATGTGAATGAGCCTGACCGCGGAAAGTAACCTGTCTTCTTTTTCCTTTGGTATAGTTTCTGTCTGTAAAATTAGCACGGTTGATAAATCTTCTTTCGCCGCCTGGCAGCACTTCATAAATCTGGTAATTGAACTGGCAGAATGTTGAAGAAGCTGATTTGTAATCAAGTCTAACAACTGGCGCGCCGGTCCACTCAAGTGCTGTTGTTAATGCTGAAGAAGTGAACTTCACAGAATCCTTTTTGAACTTTGATTCAAAATTTGACCCGGTGAATTCATCATTTACTGCCTGTTCCAGGGTGTAGCCGGAAGTTATCCTGTTGCGCAGCGTCACCGTATTGCTTCCGCTCTGTACCGTGGTTTTTAATTCACCGTTCTTATTTAGATATAATTTCAACGGAACAGTACTTGTTCTCAACAGAGTTCTTGAACTGTCATGAGTGAATGAAAAATACTGATTATCAACAACAGGAAAATGTGTATATGCATACTGGTATTTAGCCTGGTCAAAAATAGGCGTCTGCATTCCCCATAATGTCTGAAAGAAAAAGTTGTTGAACCAGTCCATATGCCAAACATCTTCGGTCAGCGATATATCGCTTCCGTGACCGCGCACTGCGCCAAGATATGAGGTCAAAGGAGCATTTGTAATTTTATCTATATGCAGCATCCAGCCGTCTGCATTAAAGAACTTATCCTGCCATGCAGCTTCAACCAGAACGGGAATAGTGATGCTTGAAAGCCCGTTAACAAAATCGCGGTTTATTGGCATATAATACCTTAAGCTGTCCCAGTATGGTTTGGTATCTGCATAGATCCAGTCGCTCATCCTGTCAACCTGCCCGTTATATCTTGCTGTATCGGGTGTATATTCAATTGTCCATAATAATGTCATTTTTACGCATCCATTTTCAATCCAGCTTGAAGCAAAATCCGGCGGTGCAACTGAATTGATAATTGCTGCTACCTGCATACCGCGTGTAGCGGCTATCATCGGAACAGCGCCGCCCTGTGAACCGCCCATAATAAGAATCTTTGATGGATTTGAGCCGTTCAATGAATCAGCTTTAATCCAATTCACTATTTCAATTAAGTCATCAGCTTCTGTTGTGCTGATAAGATTGGAAAGACCGGTTGAAAGTCCCTGGCCGCGTACACTGAAAGTCATAGTATAGTAGCCGTATTCAGCCTGGGCGCGGCAGAAATCTGCCAGTGTTTCCTTATGGTCGCCGTAACCGTGATGCATGATTACGGTCGGGTAACCGCCTGCGGGCGGTGTGCCAACGGGAACATATTTTAAGCAGTCAATAATAACGCCGTCGCGCATTGTGATGGTAAAATCGGTACGCTGAACCGCAACCGGATTATCGGTCTGTATCGGGAGCAGGTATGATGGTTTCCATGAATTTAATCCAGCCGGTTTTTTCATAACTTTACTGTTCTGAGTATAAGTAACTTCAGAATAAGCCATAAAAAAAAGAGCCAATGACATAAACATCATCAAAAGCCTCTTTGCGGTGTGGTTTACAATAGCATTCATTTTATAGTCTTTCCTTTCAGAAATAGATTTATAATTAACAAAAATCTTATTCTGCTATTGTATTCCCTACGAATTATCTGATACAAATATAGCCTTTGGGCGAACCCTAAAACAATCGTAAATGCCTGTAAATGCAAAATTACGCTCAAAACCGAAAGAATCCACGATTCACTGTATAACGGTAGAAAGATATCTTCTACCGTGCAACGGTGAGATTGATATTTTAAAATATCGTAATATGTTGATTTTAAATAACTTGACATTTTCCTTGAAATTTTTGCTGTTTTTGAGGTTGATTCAGTTTGGGATCTTGGAATTTAAATGATAGATGTAAATATTATCAAAGTTTATTCTTACGGGCTTTGACCAGCTCTGTCATTTATCAATTATAAGGACCTTTATAAACATCGGTAATGTAAAATAATGAATCAGGAAAATTGAATTTCAGGCAGTTCATAATTCAGCAGGTTTTGTTTTTGCAGGGATACAAACATGATTTTGAGCTATATTTGATAAATTATCTGTTTTTATGGATAAATCAAAAAAATATCTTAAGTTAATAACTGCATTCAGCCCTTTTGTAATTTTAATAATTTGCTGCGTAAATATTTTTGGACATAGTTTAACTTGGCAGCATATTTATGATTATGGTTCAATAAAAAAAATCAGACATTTAAATACCGGAGGGTACATTTTTTTAAGCAACAAAAGAATTAATAATCAAAATAAAATATATTTAGGCAAACTTGATTATTCAGGAAATTTATTGTGGTATAAAATTTATGGCGTAGGTGAATCATCCGCTTATTGGATTGAACAGACTTCGGATAACGGATTTATTATTGGCGGTTCAATTTATTTATCAAGCTCAGTAGCTTATTTATTAAAAACGGATTCATTGGGAAATGAACAATGGAATAAAACTTTTTCATTTTCACAATTGGATCAATTAAATTGTGTTAAACAAACAGCTGATAATGGTTATATATTAAGTTGCCGAACAGATATGACAGAAAATAGTAGTTTAATTGCTATAAAGACTAATAATACTGGCAATGTTGTATGGCAAAAGTTATATTCTTTTCCAAATACAATACATATCAGAGAAGTTGAAACCATCAATAATGGATATTTATTTGTTGGATCTATAAATGTTAATATTTCTGATTTATTGCTAATTAGAATTAACAATGATGGAGATACAATTTGGACAAAAATATTCGGAGGAATAAGAACAGATGCTGCACATGGAATAGAGAAAATAGGGAATTATGCCTTTTTGATCGGAGGGTATTCAAGTTCTAATAACCAAAACGGTGAATCATATTTAGTAAAAACTGATACCAGCGGGAATTTATTATGGCAAAAATATTACAGCGGGCTTTATGGAGAAATTTGCTATTCTGTTAAATATAAACAAAACTATGGATACATACTGGCAGGGTATTCAGATACATTTAATATAGAGGATTCCAGAGCGTTCATAAAAATTGTTGATACAAATGGGGTACAGTTAAACGAAAAATCATTTTTTCCTCCAAATCGGGGAGGGGTATTCAATGATGTAGATCTTTCTAATGATGGTGGATACATTTTAGGGGGATTTTCTAATTTTAACACCGCTATTAGTATGTATGCTGTTAAAACTGATTCAGTTTTGTTTGCCAATCCAATTGGTATCATTCCTTCAAATCAACAAATACCTAAGTATTTTAGTTTATCCCAAAATTACCCCAATCCCTTCAATCCAGTAACTAACATAAGGTTCGATATACCGCAAAATGCACATGTAACAATTTCGGTTTATGATATATTGGGGCAGGAAGTATACAGTATAAGTGAATACAGGACCGCCGGCAGCTATGAGTTCAGGTTTGAGGGAAGCAATCTGGCATCAGGTTTGTATTTTTACAGACTAGTTGTTGAAGGTCCCGAAAGGACAAGCAGCCCCAACGGGGTAAACTCCAACAGCATGGTATTGTATTCAGAAACAAAGAAAATGGTGCTTTTAAAATAAAACCCCGCCGGACCGCTAACGCCGGACACACTCCCCGAAGGGGAGGGTTAAAGCAAAATTGAATTAGCCTGCTGATAAATCAGCAGGCTTTTTTATGCTGTCAGGTTATAGGTATGACCCCCTCTGTATCTCCCCCTTGCAGGGGGAGATGAAAATCAACCTTAAATTCCTGAATATTACTTTTGCTTTAGTATCATTTCCCCCTTAAAGGGGGAACACAAGGGGGTTTTATTATTTTGCGTAAACTTCGAAAACATCCTTTGGGTATGTTTCTGGTTTATAAGAACTAAAATATAATGCTCCTGCGGAGCTGAAGCAAAGATACTTCTGATAAGACTTCTGAAGTTTTAAAAACTTCAGAAGTCTTATAATAAATACCTGCTGCTCTGCATAAAAAAACCCCGGTAATTGCCGGGGTTAATAAATAATGAGTGTTTGTAACAATAAACTTTTTTTATTATAAACTTACTTTATGATTTCAAGCTTTCTTACTTCTTTGTATTTGCCTACAACCAGCCTGTAAAAGTAATTTCCTTTTTTCAGGTTATGTTTTGTCAGGTCAGCAGAAAACTCGCCGGCTACTTTATCTTCGTTTATCAAAACAGCAACTTCTTTACCTGCAGTATTAAAGATAGTTAAGTTAACATTTTCGCCCTGCGGGATAAAAAAGCTGAAAAGTGTATTGGAGTACACTGAAAGCTCGTTGGCATCCTTAATTTCAACCTGTGTAAGCGAATTTTCGCCGCCGGCCTGCGGATTCAGGTCACCTGCCAAAACAGGGGCTGCAGCCAATAAAAAAAGAAGCATTGCTGTAACAGCGAGCTTCATTGCTTTATTTGGGGATACTGTTGCTTTCATGATAATAATTCCTTTCAAAGTAGATTTTTATAATCTCTTCTGCTTAAGTATTCCCTTTACTAATTTGTTACTACAAAGATAACATCCGGGCGGACCCTAAAACAATCGTAAATGCATGTAAATACATAATTACACTCAAAACCGAATGAATCCACGATTTACTGTATAACAACAATACTATTAGACTTAACGTAAATGGGGTATCATAAAATTTAAGTTTGTATTAATCATTCAATAATTAGTGGAAAATTAACGCTGCCTGCAGGTAAAACAGGGTTAGATGATATATATAGATGTATTCAGAGTCCGTTTTATT
>LLZO01000312.1 GCA_001567545.1 Candidatus Tepidiaquacellales bacterium OLB5 | reverse complement strand
CACGGACTTAACTACAGGATAACTGAATTTGCCGCGGCTATCGGGGCATTAGAAACAGAAAGACTGCAGGAAATAGTTGATTTCAAAAATAATTACGCAGATACACTGCACTCTTCACACCCAAACAGGCTTAAGCTGCCGGACGGGATGATATCAGGGTATTATAAATATATTGTGTTTGACCCCATCGAAAAATCAACCGGCAAGGTTTACGAAGAGCAATGCCATCATATATTAAAACACAATGTTGAGCTTCCTAACAGCGACTGGATTGCAAAGAATCACTGGTGCGTACCGATTTATTATAACCCGTAGAGCTACCCCACCTCAACCCTCCCCGAAAGTGAGGGTGGAAAAGTAGAAAATTGAAATTTTTGCCTGCCTTCCGTCTTCAACGTCGTTCCGGCACGCAGGCATGGAATGATATTTAAATATAATATGAATCCGACACAATATTACGATTACACGCCGAACAGCGTGGATTTTACAGGTTACCAGCGGGGTGAGCCTAATAAAATTCCGTATCCGTTTTTATTATTATATTTTTTGTTATCAGTAATAATATGTTACCTGTATCACAGAAAAATAATTGCTGCGGCTGACTGGTATGCGCCAAACAGCCTGGATGCAGTTGCATCATTCAAAACGGCAAAGCCGTACCAGTTCCGCCTGCTGATGCCGCTGATCTTTGATTTTTTTAAACCGCTGTATATGGTTTACGGCAAATATCTGTATAATGCGTGGAATGTTACTGCAATATTTCTTCTGCAGGTTGTTTTTTACAGGCTGCTTTGCGGTTATTTTGTAAATAAAAAATACCTGCTGTGGATATCTCCGGTAATACTTTATCCTGTACTTTTCAATTATATAATTCTTAACCAGTCGTTCCAGTATTACGACTTTACTGCAATTCTGCTGTACACCGTTGGGCTTTATTACATTCTGAATAAAAAAACCGCTGCATTTTTTATATTCTTTGTAATTGCAGTAATTAACAAAGAAACAGCGGGGTACCTGATATTTTCCTACATGCTTTTCAATTACAAAAACCTGTTCACAAAAAAAGTAATAATTAATACGTTTATTCTTGGGGTGATATTTATAGGTTATAAGCTGCTGCTGAACTATTTATTCCGGAACAATCCGGGAGATAATTTTGAAGTAGGATATTATGAAAATATAAGAATAGTAAAAGCGCTTACCACAAATACCACTCTACTTAAAAACCTTCTGCTGAATTTCGGGGGATTGTATATTTTTGTTATCCTGCTTTTTATAACTGGTTTGTGGAAAAGATTTCCAGATAAAAGAAAATTATACATAAATCTTGCAATAGTACCCTATTACTTATTCGGTATCTATATAACGTATATTACCGAAGTGAGGGTTTATACGGAACTTATTCCTATGATAACAGTTTTATTTTTAATATTTTTAAGTAATTTCAAAATTTTCAGGTTAAGACCGGTTCCGGCATACAACAAAACTTAACGGAACGGCATTATTTAATGGAAAAAACAGAGAAAAGCAAAGTTTCAGATGTGAGCTTTGATGATTACGTTGAATCATATAAGAATGAAGTTGATGACTCGATCGGATTTATTGGGCAGGATGTTGATTTCTTTATAGAAATAAAAGCAGAGCTTTTGCTGAAGCTGGCTGATAAGAATTTCCGCGACCTTTCTGCAATAAAAGTGCTGGATATAGGCAGCGGAGTCGGGCTTGTTGACAGTTTTCTGAAAGGGAAAATTAAAAATCTTTACGGAGTTGATGTTGAAGAAGGGGTTGTTGAAAAGGCAAAGTACAATAACCCGGAAGTTAATTACAGCATTTATAACGGCTCAAAGCTGCCGTTTGAAGACAATACGTTTGACCTGTGTTTTGCAATAAACGTTATGCACCACGTACCGCCTTCATTGTGGGAAAATTTTTTGCAGGAAATGCGCCGGGTTTTAAAACCCGGCGGCTTAGCCGCTGTGTTTGAGCATAACCCGCTAAACCCGTTAACAAGGCTTGCTGTTGCAAGATGCGAGTTTGACCGCGACGCAGTTCTGCTTCATCACGGTAAAATAAAAAGTCTTTTTAAAACCGCCGGGTTAAAGCTGTTTGAAGATAAGTTCATTGTATTTTTCCCGTTTAAAGCAAAGCTTTTCAGGGGAATTGAATCAGCAATCGGGTGGCTGCCTTTGGGGGCACAGCATTATGTTACAGGAAAAAAACAATAATCACCGGTAATTAAACTTTTAAAGTACATTGATAAAATACCTGAATAAAAAATTTCCGAATGACAATTACCCGTCAGTCCTGATACATATATATTATTTTATGATATCCCTTACGCTGTGTTACCTTTATTATCACAAGTTCATTGCCAAAGCTGATTTTTATTCTCCAACTTCAAGCGGAGCTATTTATGCTGTATTAAGCGGGGAAGCAATAAAACCGATACAATTCCGCATACTTATACCAATAATATTTAAGGTGGTGCAAACCGTATTATTTATATTTAAAACCATACCCGATAAAGCGATCTTTTTCTTTATTACCATTATGCTTTGCTATATGATTTTGTTTTCTTTCTATATGCTGCTTGGAGAGTATTTTAAGGGAAAGGCAATGAACTGCTGGCTGGCTTCAGTAATAATATACCCGATGATTTGGAATTTTGTGATAATGAACGGGCAGTTCTTTTATATGGATTTCAGCATTCTGCTGATAATAATTCTTGGATTTTATGCAATAGTTTCAGAAAAATATAACTGGCTGCTTGTAATATTTTTCCTTGGGGTTTTAAATCACCCTTCGGTTGGATATCTGATACCGGCGTTTCTTCTGTATAACTACAGGAAGCTTTTTAAGATACGTACCATTATTTATACCGTTATTATGAGCATTATTTATATCGGCATTTATAAGCTGATGGATGCTTATTTTCCAAGCACCGAAGGTTATTTTGTAATTTACAACCTGCCTCGAAATTTAAGTATGATACATGTTTTGCCTTTCCATATTATACTAAGGGACCTGCTGTTTAATTTTGGGGGTCTGCACATATTCGTGCTGGTGTTCTTTATTGCAGGTACCTGGAAAAAATACCGCAGCCCTCTTCTTTATATTAACCTGGTTGCAGTTCCTTATGTATTATCTGTACTAATAAACTTCAGCATAGAAGAGATCAGAAATTATATAACAATTATTCCTTTTGTTTTAATTTTAACCCTGATGTTTTTAAGCTCTTTCGAGAACTCATTTTTAAAGCCAGTTGAGAGGCTGTTTGATCGTAACGGATATAATTGACAAACAGATTATGAGGGTATTATATGTAAGCTCAAGCGGCGGGATACATGATTACAGGTTTCTGAAAAAGCTTGTTAATGATTATGAAGTACTGTTCCTGCATTATGCTGCAGGAGAAATAATTGAGGAAATTGATAAGCTTGAAAATCTTGAAATAATTTCCAAACGCCCTGCGTTCAGGTCAATGCCGTTTATCAGCGAGCGGACACATTTTAAAAAAATTGTAGCTGAATTTAAACCCGATATTATTCATTCCGGTTATGTTTGGCAGGTTGGGATACTTGCCGAGAATTCGGGATTTCACCCGCATCTATCGATGCCGTGGGGCAGCGATATACTTACCGAACCGGATAACAGCTTCATAAGGAAAAGGCTTGTAAGCCGGGTGATGAAAACATGCGACCATGTGCAGTGCGATGCGGAGTTTGTAAAGAAAAAGATAATGGATGATTACGGGCTTAATGAAGATAAGATTACTGTGTTCCCATGGGGAATCGACCTGCAAATTTTCAGTAAATCAGATAAAGAATCGGCCAGGAAGCAGCTCAAGCTGGATAGCGGAAAATTTTTACTGCTGTTTAACAGGTACCTGGAGCCTGTTTACGGAGTAAAATACCTGCTGGAAGCATTCAGAAAATTTTCAGAAAATAAAAACGATGTTCAGTTATTAATGATAAGCGATGGTTCCGGTAAAAACGATGTAGTGAAATTTATTGCTGAAAACGGGGTGGATGATAAAATTAACCTTATAGGAAGAGTCCCCAATTCAGAACTGCCCTGTTTCCTGAATGCGGCAGATGTGTATGTATCCACATCGTTAAGCGACGGCACTTCGCTTTCGTTACTGGAGGCAATGGCATGCGGCACTGGACTGATAGTAACAGATGTGCCGGCAATACAAGAGTGGGTTAATAATAGCAACGGCATAGTTGTGCCAAGAGCAAACACTGATGAACTTTCCCGCGCAATGGAAAGATATTATTTAAACCGCACACTTGCAGCGGAGCATGCCGCTGAGAACGTAAAAACCGCAAGAGCGCGCGCTGACTGGGATAAAAATTATGAAAAACTGAAGGATATTTATAAACAGCTTGTGAAATTAAAATAGACTATAAAAAATACAGCCCCTTTTAACGAGGGGTTTTTAATAAATGAAAGATATTTTACTTCTGCACGGAGCGCTTGGCGCAAAAGAACAATTTTCGGATTTGAACCACCGGCTATCCGAACACTATAATGTATTTACCTTCAGCTTTAATGGCCACGGGGGAAGGGATTTACCTGATGAACCGTTTTCTATTGATATGTTTGCTGATGAAATTATTACATTTGTTAAAGCTAATGACCTTAAACAGGCGGATATATTCGGCTACAGTATGGGCGGGTATGCTGCATTATATGCAGCATACAAACAGCCGGGGCTGTTCGGTAAAATATTCACTCTTGCAACCAAGTTTGACTGGTCACCTGAAATTGCAGCCCGTGAAATTAAAATGCTGGATACCGGCAAAATAAAGCAAAAAGTCCCTAAGTTTGCTGAAGAGCTTGCATCAAGGCACGGACCGGATAAATGGGAAAACGTTCTAAAAAAAAACCGCCGAAATGATGACAGAACTTGGAAATAATAATGTTCTTACAGCTGAATTGATGAAACATGTACACAACGAAATACTCGTTGGAATTGGTGACAGTGATAAAATGGTAACACTTGAAGAGACAATTACTGCATTCAGGTCTTTGCCAAATGCAGGACTAACAGTTTTGCCCCGCACCCCGCATCCATTGGAGCAGGTTGATTTGAACAGACTGTTGATTGAATTTAATGGATTTTTTGGATGACACAGGAGCTTTGACTTATTAACCCGCAGCCCGCATAATTAAGAATGTATTAAGCAATATATATACCAGCGTAACCGAATAAAAGCTCAGCCTGTCAAGCTTGACGGCTTTAGCCAGCATCTCAGGTTTTTTGGTTTCGTTCCACCTGAATGAAATAACAGCTATTACAAGTATAACAAAAATTGCTATAAATGTTATGTTGTGAATATTATCGAACAGCGTATTTGATACTGTTGAAGGCACTACGGATTCAATGATATACTTG